>CAMLNG010000328.1 GCA_946481195.1 uncultured Chromatiaceae bacterium | reverse complement strand
TTTCCTTCAGCCGTAACCGCGACTCCGGCGGCAGCATGCCACTGGATGCTGATAACTATCTGTTGAGTGTTGAGGCCGCCAATACCGGTTGGGGCTCGGATACCGACTTTATCCGCTTGTATGGCCGGGCCGGCTGGATTGGTAGTTTTAGCGAGGATCAACGCTGGTTGGTGCGTGTTGACGCTGGTGCGATTTTGCAGGAACAAGTAGCCAATATCCCGCCGTCATTACGTTTTTTTGCCGGTGGCGACAGTAGTCTGCGTGGTTATGGTTATCAGACGATAGCCCCGGTCAACAGCCAACAGGAACTGATTGGTGGTGTGCGCCTGGCGACGATGAATCTGGAATACCAGCATCGGGTTAAAGGCGACTGGTGGCTGGCGCTTTTTACCGATTACGGCAGTGCCTGGAACGACACTCCGGATTGGAAACGTAGTGTCGGCATCGGTGCGCGCTGGGCCTCACCGGTCGGCCCAATCCGGCTGGATTTGGCTTATGGTCTGGACCATGAACCCAATGGCCGCTTCCGGCTGCATTTTACCTTGGGGCCAGAACTATGAACGGAACTAACGCATGAATGGAACTAAAGCATGAGTCAGGTACCGGCTGATACATCAGTGGCAACTCCAGACACAACTCCCAGACATCCACCACGCCGTGTTTGGCTTTGGCTGCGGCTGACCCTGCTTTCCCTGCTGTTAGTCTTCGCTTCAGCACTGGCATTGCTTGGCAGCCAGGCGGGTCTGCAGCTGCTCTTGCTGGTACAACCTCAGCTATTACCGGCACTGCAAATCAAAACGCTGCAAGGTGATATCTGGCAAGGCGTCACTCTGCGTGAACTACAGTATCAACAGAACGGCCTCAGCATAACGCTGTCTGAGTTACAAGTCCGGCTGGAATTAAACTGCCTGTGGCAGCAAAAACTGTGTTTGCCGCTGCTGCAGTTAGAAGGTTTGGTTGTGGAGCAAACAGCAACCAGTACCGGGCCTGCTGAACCAGTCACAGTAGCTGCATCGGCACCATCTGCCGGTTCAAATGACAGGGCGTCGATTTTGCCTTTTGAGCTCAGTATCACTCAGTTCGTCCTGAATACTGCCAGGCTACAACTTCCGCATCAGCAAGTCCAAATCAGCCACCTGCAAACCGGCGTTGCTCTGAGCGCAAACCGTTTGTCGCTGGATAACCCACAGCTAACACAAAGCCGTGTCGAATTAATCGCAGCAACAACATCCGACAGTGCAAACCCAATACCGCAGTTACTGGAGCTGCGGCTGCCGCTTGAACTGGCCATCCGCGCGCTGCAGATAACGGACCTGAGCGTACGGCAAAACCAGCAGCAGCTGCTGGCGCTGCAATCTTTACAGACCGACATGAATTTTCAGCCAGAGATCTGGCAACTACAAAACACCCGGTTGCAGCTGCAACAGCCGGCAGTGCTGCTGCAAGGTGAAGTGGCATTACAACCTCGCACACAACAGCTGTCATTGCAGCTCCGGCTTGACCTCAACCATGCCGACCTGGCCCAGCCACTACAGCTCAAGTTAAATGGCCAAGGGCCACTGACGGCATGGCAAGTCGAGGCCAATAGCCTGGCCCCCTTGCCCTTGCAGTTAAAGTTGCAGGCCGATTTAGTCAGTCCTGAGCTCGCATTTGCAGCGAAATTACAAAGTGATGAACTGCGTTGGCCGCTTACCACTCCCGCCGGTGCAGCAGGACCGCAGGCGCCAATAGTACTGCAACAGCTACAGGCAAGCTTGCATGGCGATATCCGGCAACAACAGCTGGTAATGCAGGTGATGAGCCAATTTCCCGATGCACCGCAAGCGGAATGGCGTCTCAGTGCCAGTCAGCTGGGTAACAAACTGGTCGTACAGTCGTTACTGGTCAGCAGCTTAAATGGCACTGCGGAAGTTCGGGGCGAACTGGACTTGTCAACACTAAACCTCAATTCCACCCTCAAGCTAAACGGCATCCAGCCGGGTTTGTATTGGGCGGATTATCCCGGTGAACTCAGCGGTGACATGCAGCTGAGCGGCCAGCTCAGGCCCGACACCCAGCGACAATGGCAGTTGCTGGCTACTGGCCTGAATCTTCACGGCGAGCTGCGCAATCAGCCGCTACAGCTAGCCGGAGAGCTGACGCTTGCACAACCACTGAGCGGTCTGATGCAGCTCAAAACACCGGGACTCAAACTGCAACATGGTCCAAACGAATTGCAACTGCAAGGTGCGCTCGCTGAGCAGCTGACGCTCGACGCCAGACTGCATATTGTTGACCTCGGCTATTCACTGGCACTGGCCGAAGGGCAAATTGATGGGACCTTTCAGCTTCGGGGCGATGCCCAACAACCGGATGTACAGCTCAACCTCAAAGCCAGCAATATCAATTATCTGGATGATTATGCGCTGACGGAGCTCACTGCCAGCGCCCGTTTACCGGCTCTTGGCAATAAAACCAGTCAAATCAGTCTGAACCTGCAAAATGGTCAGGCGCCCGGTTGGCAGCTACAGCAACTGGACTGGCAGTCGGAAGGAACAGTCAGCGCCCATCAGACCCATCTGACATTGGACAGCCATCAACTCAAAGCTGTGCTGGCGATGCAGGCCGGGATGAAACAGCAGCGCTGGCAGTCGACCGTCGAAGAACTGCGCCTGCAATCGGATATGGGGGACTGGCAGCTGCAACAACCCTGGCAGGTACTGCTTGACCTGAATAAACAACAGGCCGAACTGGATGCCGCTTGTTTACAACAAGCCGACGCATTGATTTGCCTTGGCAAAACGGCAACATTGAGCGCACAACGCGGTGACGTTGTTCTGTCATTGCAACAACTGCCACTGAATAGCCTGGACCCACTGCTGCCCGGTAAATTGAGTACCGAAGGCGACGCCAGTGGACAGCTCGCCCTGAGCTGGTTGCAAGGCCGGCTGGCGGCACTGAACTGGGACCTGAAAAGTAATCAGGGGCTGCTGCGCCATCAGCTGACCACAGTGCTGGAACTGCCGTGGCATGATTTAACTTTAACAGGCAGCCTGAAAGATTATCGGCTCAGCACACAGTTGCAAGCCACGCTGAGCGCTGACAGTGCCGTCGCTGCCAATGTCGATATCAGTCAGCTCAATACTCAAGCGCCGCAAATCAAAGCCAATCTGCAGCTGGCGCCACTCTCGCTGGTATTTTTACAGCCAGTGTTTAACGAATTCATTAAGTTTGATGGCCTGCTCAGCGCCAACCTGCGTGCAGAAGGCGCAATGACCAATCCTGCCGTCTATGGCAATCTGGCAGTTGATGCCCTACAACTCACGGGGCAGCAGGCGCCGCTGGAGCTGACCAAAGCCAGCCTGCTGGCAAGTTTCCGTGGTTTTGCCGCGAGCCTCAACAGTAACTGGCAGACACCGGAAGGCCGGCTTAGCGTAACAGGTGATGCTAACTGGCTGACACCGGACGCCTGGTTCAGCCAACTTGAGGTGCAGGGCGAAAAACTGCAGTTACAACTGCTGGATGCGGATTTAACTGTCAGCCCGCAGCTGAAATTCACTGCCAGCCCGCATTCCGGCCAAATCAGCGGCACTATCGATGTGCCGGCTGGATCGATTCGGTTTAACAGCCTGCCGGAAGATGCAGTACGCGTCAGCGACGATGAAATAATTCTGAACAAAACCTCTGCCGGCAGCGACAAGTCAAATTGGATACTGAGCTCGGACATCCGGCTGAAAATTGGCGAACAGGTTCGGTTAGCTGCCTTTGGCCTGAAAACCCGTCTGCAGGGCGATTTGCGGGTGCGCCAACAAGGACTGGTGCCGACTTTGCACGGCCAGGTTCAGCTCAAAGACGGCAGCTTCCGAGCTTATGGGCAGGATTTAAGACTGCGCAAAGGCCGGCTCACATTTAACGGGCCGGCCAATCAGCCGCTGCTGGCGATTGAAGCTATCCGCAATCCAGAGAAGACAGAAGACAACGTGATTGCCGGGCTACGGGTTAACGGGCTGGCCGACAGTCCCTTAATCGAAGTGTTTAGTGAACCATCAAAACCGCAGGCCAATGCGCTGGCTTACTTGCTGATGGGGCGTGATATCGGCAGCAGTGCCGGTGATGGCGCTGTGACAACCGGGCTTATCGGCATTGGTATCGCCAATTCCGGCAAGCTGGTTGGTGCTATTGGCGAGGCCTTTGGCATCTCCGATTTAAGCCTCGATACGGCCGGCAGCGGCGATAAATCCAAAGTCACGGTCAGTGGCTATTTATCGCCGCGGCTCCAGGTGAAATACGGCGTCGGCATTTTCAGCCAGTTTGGTGAATTTACGCTGCGCTACCGGCTGATGCAGCAGGTTTATCTCGAGGCGGTACAAGGTCTCGCCACCTCAGTCGACCTGCTGTATAAAATGGAATTTGACTAGGGGCTGTTGTCAGTTACTGCGGTTTTTGCAGCAGCAGATGCTGATAGCGGCCCAGAGAGGCGTATGGCTCAGTTCTGTTGTAGCGCAGTTCCACTTCAAGCAATTTATCAAACTCGCTTTCCTGCTCGGAGCGGTCACGCAGGTAATCATGAAAACAACGCACCCCGGTTTTACTCAGCTGAACATAACCGGCCTCTTGGCAC
>CAMLNG010000327.1 GCA_946481195.1 uncultured Chromatiaceae bacterium | reverse complement strand
TGGTCGGGCGGGCTGTATCTGTTTTTCTCGCTGATCCCGGCGCTGCTGGGCCTCGCGGCTTTGCAGCTGGCGCCAGATTTGTCCAATCCCTCTTATGCTTTCCCTTTTCTGGCGCTGAATACCTTGCCGCTGGCGCTTGGGGTCTTAGTGCTGCTGGCCGGTATTTCCGCGACTTTGTCGAGCGCGAGTTCCGATGCGATTGCCGGTGTGTCGGTATTAGTTGGCGACTTGTATAAAGCGCTGTTTGGCCGTTTACCAGCACCGGATCAAGTGGTGCTGTTGTCGCGGCTCGGGTTGGTCGCTGTGGTGGCGCTGGCGCTGGGTTTTGCCCTGCTGGCCGACAATATCATCGGTTATATCACGACGATGGTTGGCATGGTGTTGTCTGGCTTGTTTGCGGTTGCCGTGCTTGGCCTGCGCTGGACCCGACTGAATAAAACCGGGGCGCTGGCGGCTTTGGCGACGGCACCGCTGGTGTCGATGTTGGTGTTGTGGTGGCCGGGTGCTTTGGCATTTTGGGGCAATCCGGTGATCCCGGCGACGGTATTAAGTTTGCTGGCCGCTGTTGTTGCCAGTCTGTTGTCGGCACCCGTAGCGCTGAGCCGCACTGAGGCGCTGGCGTTGCTGGCGGCTGGGCGCGTCACAGATCAACCGGCGACCGGCGCAGAGAAAACCGTCAGCTATCCGGCTGCCACTGAAGCGGAGGCTGGCTGATGCGCATCGGTTTTTTTGGTGAAGTGATGCGGGAGCACCGCGCCGATGGCGCTGGCTTTGGTTTTGGCGGTGATACGCTCAATACTGCTTTGTATCTGCACCGGTTGAGTACTCAGCATGGGCTCAACATCGAGGTGCAGTATTTCACGCTGCTGGGACGCGACGCAGCCAGTGCTGAACTTCAGGCAAGGCTCAGCGCTGAAGGTTTTATGCTGCGCGCAGGTATACATCCGGAGAAAAGCCTCGGCCAATACTGGATTGATATCGATAAACACGGTGAGCGCAGTTTTCGTTATCAGCGCGACGACAGCGCGGTGCGGCAGTATTTCAGCGGGGACCCGACGAATTTAGAGCTGGTGCTGGCGGATGGCAGTCTGGATGCGCTGTACCTGAGTGGCATTAGCCTGGCGATTTTGACCGAGCCAGACCGGCAGCGGCTGTATCAGGCGGTGGCAGGCTTTGTTGGCCGTGGGGGTTGGCTGATTTACGACAATAATTTCCGGCCTTTGCTGTGGCCGACGACCACAGCTTGCCGCTGGCAACAATTGCTATTGCCCCTGTGTACGCTGGCATTACTCACCGACAGCGACGAGCGGCTGATTTGGCAACTTCCGGATTCAGGACCGGCGGCTTTAGTCGACGCCGCACTTCACGCCGGCGCCCGCACCGTGCTGCTTAAATGTGGTGCCGCGCCTTGTTGGATTGGCACAGCAGCATTGCAGCTACAAGTCGAAGCGCAGCAAGTACGTCAGCTGGTCGACAGCAGCGGTGCCGGCGATGCCTTTGCTGCCGGATTTCTCGCCCGTTTTTTGTCTGCGCCTGATGATTTGGTCGCGGCGGATTTGGTGGCGGCTGCGCAGGCCGGCCATCAGCTGGCGGCGGCGGTGGTGCAACAACATGGCGCTATTATCCCGCGGGAATTGATGCCGCAAATCAGCTTGCAAGGAGCCTGAGCATGCGACAGCTGCTGATGTTTATCTGTGTGGTTACACCGCTCTTTGCTGCAACGATAAAGGCCGACCCCGTGTTAATGCCGCAGCCGGCAAAGTTACAAGCTGGCAGCGGCACGCTGCCACTGCCACACAGTGTGGCTGTGGCGGTAGACGGGCCGGACAGTGCTGCGGTCAGGCAAGCACTGCAACTGCTGGCTCAATTCCAGCCACAGCTGGCGTTTAAAGCCGCGCCTGCTGCGGGCGCACAGCTGCAGATCCGCTATCGGGAGGCCATTCCGCTACCGGGCCCGGATGATGACGAAAGTTATCAGCTACAAATCAGTAAGGAGCAAATCCGCCTCGATGCGCACAGCAGCACCGGCGTGTTGTATGGCCTGATGACTCTGAGCCAGCTGATCAGTTGTGACGGCAATAGCTGCCAGCTGCCGCAGCTGAAGATCAGCGATAAACCGCGGTTTCGCTGGCGCGGTTTATTGCTCGACAGTGCGCGGCGCTTTATTCCGCTCGCTGATATTCGCCGCACGCTGGATGGTATGGCAGCGGCCAAACTCAATGTGTTGCACTGGCATTTAACCGATGATCAGGGTTGGCGGATTGAGTCTGAGGCTTATCCCAAACTGCACCAGCTGGCCAGCCAGGGCCAGTTTTACACGAAGCAGCAAGTGCGCGAACTGGTGGCTTATGCCGCAGCGCGGGGCATCCGGGTGGTGCCGGAGCTGGACGTGCCGGGCCATGCTTCAGCGATTGGCATGGCGTATCCGGAATTATTAGCCTGGCCTGATGCGATGCTGGATAAAACTGGTGTGCAGCCTTTGCCGCCGGAGCGGCGTTTTGGCGTGTTTGCACCTGTGCTGGATCTCAGCAATGCTGCGACCTGGCAGTTTATTCAGGCCTTAGTGACCGAGTGGCGCCAGCTGTTTCCGGATCCATATCTGCACATTGGCGGCGACGAAGTCAAAGCCGATTATTGGCTGGCGAACAGCAAGATTAAGCAGTTGATGCAACAGCAAAGCCTGGCAGATGGCCATGCGCTGCAAGCCTGGTTTAATCAGCAACTTGCGGCGCTGCTCAAGCAGCAACAGCGCCGGATGATTGGCTGGGACGAAACCTTGCATCCGCAGCTGCCGAAAAATACGGTGGTGCAAAGCTGGCAAGGCCAGGACGCGCTGGGCGCAGCGGTCAGAGCCGGTCATCCGGCGCTGTTATCGGCCGGGTTTTACCTTGATATGCCGCAGCCCGCTTCTTATCACGCGCAAAACGACCCGCTGGCGGTGACAGCGCCGGTGAGGCTTCCAACACAGGCGCAGCAACAACTGCAGTTTGCCTATAGTCTGCAGCGCCTCAACGGCAAGGCGGTAACCGGCACACTGCGGTTAACGCAGACAAAAAACGGTGACTGGCAGGGCAGTCTGAGCGCAACAGGCCGCGGTGTGGTGCCGGCCCAAGTGCGCAGCTGGCCGCTGGCCAACGCGTCTTTGGCAAACACACAGCAAGTGCGGGTTGACGCCAACAATTACCTCGGCCCGGTGCAGCTGCGTTTTGTGCTGGAGCATGGCAAACCCGGCCAGGCGCTGGCGCTGATTGGCAATCACAGTTATCCGCTGACCTTAAAAGCTGAGCCTTATACCGCCCTTGCCAACACAGCGGTATTAACAGATGCACAGCAGCAACTGATTTGGGGCGGCGAGGCCGCGCTTTGGACAGAGCTGGTCGCGCCGGAATTGCTCGATGTTAAACTCTGGCCACGATTATTTGTGGTGGCTGAGCGGTTCTGGTCACCGGCTGTGACTGCTTCGGTTGCAACGGCAAAGCTGGCGCAACGCCTGAGCGTCATAGATGACTATGCCGCGCAGATAGGCCTCAGGCACCGGGCTCAGGCCAGCGCCAGCTTACAGCAATGGGCGCAGCGGGAACTGGGGGGGCTGACTAACGCGCAAAGCCGGGCACTGCAGGATTTCAGTCTGTACCTGCAACCGCTGCATTATTATGGCCGCCACCACTTAAAAACTGGCGCTGGCCGTTATCAGCTGGACGAGCCTTTAACCCAACTGGCTGATGCGTTGGTACTGGAGCCGCCGGCGCTGTTGGCGTTGCAGCAAGGTTTTGCCAAGGCAGCGCCCTGTCAGTTGCCCGCTGACTGGCCGCTGTGGCAACAGGCGTTTTCACAGCAACAGCAGCAGCTGAGTAGCGTCGCAGCCAAATCAGCTCAACTGCAGCGCTTGCTGTTACAGCAACAGCAGTTTAGTCAAATCATCAGCGCGAAATTGCCATCAGCGGAGCGGGCAGAAGCCTTGCTGCTTTTGCTGAAGCCGCAGACAGAGCTGGTGTTTGCCCCGGCTGCAGCAGCTCTCGACTGGGCCGACCGCTGCGCGGCGCAGCAGGCTGGGGCTTAGTGCTGTGTATGGCAACACGCTGTATTTTTAGGATAAGTTGCTGAATTTTTTACTTTGCAGCAACTGCCGCTAAGGCTTTGCCATCACAGTGATTGACCAAAGCGCGGTCAGCAGGTAAAACACCAGCAACTTAATTGATTAATTGTGTCGTATGAATCAGAGCTTGCTGCTGTTATCTGCTTGGTTGTCGCTCGGGGTACCGGCGGCTGTGGCAACTGAGCACCTTAACGATCATGAGATCCTGTGCCAGACGGCTGGCCGGCAGGATTGTCTGGCAGTACTGCAGCAACAGCTGAGCAGCGCTGAACCTTTTTCCGTACGCTGGTATCAGCTGAAAGCTTATCAGCTCGACTATTTGTTTGATAAACACCTGGATCAGCAGCTGGCGCAACAAACACAGCAGTTATTGCAGCTGGAAGATGTACCGCCGGTGTTCCGCACTCAGCTGTATTTCTATCAGGCGAAAATTCTGCACAGCAATGGTCAGCTGTTGCAGGCGCAACATTATGCCGAATTAGCCAGCGCAGATTTAACCAGATCGGACGA
>CAMLNG010000326.1 GCA_946481195.1 uncultured Chromatiaceae bacterium | reverse complement strand
TGTCACGCTGCTGAACCAGCTGCTGTTTCCGGCGCAATCAAACGGCAGCCTGATTCAGGCCACCGACGGCAAAGTGCTGGGCTCAGTGTTAGTCGCCCAACCGTTTAGCGCTGAGCGTTATTTCCATGGCCGGCCAAGTGCTGTGAACACAGATCCGATGAATACCGCCGGTTCCAACCTGGCGCCGTCTAATCCAGTGCTGCGTGAACGGGTGGCGGCGGAAAGTGCACGATTAGCTGCTCTGTATCAGGTTGATGCCAGCACGCTGCCGCTGGATTTACTGGCCAGTTCCGGCTCTGGCGTCGACCCGCATATCAGCCCGGCGGCGGCGCAGCTGCAGGTGGAGCGTGTCGCCAGGGCGCGCGGTTGCGCTACTGCGACTGTGACGACCTTGGTGGAGCAGCAAACGCTGGCGCCGCAATGGGGTGTGCTAGGGGAGCCGCGCGTGCCCGTCCTGCCATTAAATCTGGCGTTGGATCAGCTTTGCCCGGTGCAAGGCCAATAACAAATCCCTCTGTTTTTGCTGTGATTTAACGGGATAGCAGCAGCTGTGTGGCCGTCATGTTGTGTGATGGTCATGATGGGATTGGCCACACAGTTTTTTCCCCGAGTTGAATTTTCCAAGGATCTTTATGAAAGCTTTATCTCGTGCCGTGTTTGGTTTCGGTAAAATTTGTGTTGTAGCAGCATTATTAGGCTCGGGTGCGCAGGCGGCGCCAGCGGCGTCGGCCTGGCAAAGCAGCGGCAATCTGACGTTGATTTCGGATTATCTGTTTCGTGGCATTTCACAGACCAATGAAGGCATGGCGCTGCAGGGCAGCCTGATGCTGGCCCATAGCGACGGCTGGTATGTCAGCAGCTGGGCTTCCAATATCCGTTTTGGCGACGGCAGTCTGGAGCTGGACCTGCTGGCCGGGCGCAAATGGGCACTCAATGACGACATGACGCTGGATTTAGGGTTGATGCAATACCGTTATCCACAAGGCCACAACAGCAGTAATGGTTTTAATTATTGGGAAGCCTACAGCAAGCTCGGGGTCGGCCCCTGGACCTTTGGCCTGGCGCTGACTGACAACTATTTTGCCAGCGGCGTTGGCAAATTTGGCTACCTGAGCGCCGATTGGCAACAGGCGCTGACCGACAGAATCCAGCTGCAGGCCCATGCCGGCCTGAACCGGTTTGCCTCGGCTACTGAGTTCAGTACTTTCCTTGGCAGCGCGACAGCAGCCCGCAGTTATCTGGACTGGAGCCTGATGGTGCAAGTTCAGTGGCTGCAGCTGGACTGGGCAATAGGTGTGGCGGGCACTGAAGTATCGGCACAAGCTTGTCCGGCTTTGTGTGACGACCGTGTGTTGCTGCGGTTAAGCCGTAATTTTTAAGGAAGTAACAGATGAACCCGACCCGCAATTCTTCCGCTGCTGCGCAGCCAGGCTCGCAAACAGACCCACGCAGCCAGCAGGCTGATGCACTGTTAAAGTCACTGCAACCCAGTGGCGGCAAGCTGAAGATTTTTCTCGGCGCATCGCCCGGCGTTGGCAAAACCTGCGCCATGCTCGAAGCGGCCCGCGAGCGGATGCAGCAAGGGGGGGATGTACTGGTCGGGCTGATTGAAACCCACGGCCGCAGTCACACTGCGGCTTTACTCGAGGACTTCACACTGTTACCGCGGCGTGAAGTGCAGTATCAGGGGCAGTTGCTGACGGAATTTGACCTCGACGCGGCTTTAGCGCGAAAGCCAAAACTCATTCTGGTCGATGAGCTGGCACATACCAATATCCCCGGCAGCCGGCATAAAAGACGTTATCAGGATATCGCCGAATTGCTGGCGGCCGGTATCGATGTTTATACCACGATGAATATCCAGCATGTCGCCAGCCTCAACGATCTGGTGTTGCAGGTCAGCGGGGTGCGCGTGCGCGAAACCGTGCCGGATCAGTTTATCGACAGCGCACGGCAGCTGGTGTTTGTTGACTTGGAACCAGCGCATTTATTGGAGCGGCTGGCACAGGGCAAAGTCTATCTCGGTGAATTCGCTGAGCAGGCGCAGCAGCAGTTTTTCCAGCTGGAAACTTTAACCGCGCTGCGGGAAATGGCGATTAAGCTGGTGATGCATCATGTCGACAGCCAGCTGAAAACCGAGCAACTAGCCAAAGCCACCAGTCAGGATTACACCATTGCCGACAAACTGCTGGTGCTGATTTCCAGCCGGCGTGACCATGAATATTTAATCCGCATTGGCCGGCGCGTGGCGGAAAAACGTCAGGTGCCCTGGGTGGTGGTTTGGGTCGATACCGGCGCCATGCAATATCAGGCGCAGCAACAACGGCTGCAGGCCGCTTTTGCCTTAGCGCGGGAGCTCGGAGCCAGCACTGATGTGCTGCGTGGCCCTTCGACCTTACAAACCATTGGGCCTTATATCACCGAACAACGCATCAATGCGGTGCTGGTGGGCGCCGGCACACCACGCTGGTGGCAACCATGGCGCAAACCTTTGTATCAGCAGTTGGTTAATAGTGGCCTGCCGCTGGAAGTGTCGGTGTATCGGGCTGACGCCACCAGTTCAGCGCAATTACCGATGCCCGCTAGCCCTTTTGGTCAGACTGCCGGTTATGGCGTCGGGCTGCTGTTGATGGCGCTCGCCAGCAGTGTGGCTATTCTGCTGCACCGGGTGCTGGATAACGACAATCTGGTGCTGATTTATGTACTGGCGGTGGTGGCCTGTGGTCTGAAATACGGCGCACGGCCGGCGATTTTCACCGCGGTCTTATCGTTTTTCAGCTTTAACTTTTTCCTGACCGCGCCTTATTTCAGTTTTAACGTCAACAAAAGTGACGATATCGCCACGCTGATATTTCTGCTGGTGATTGGCATGATTTGCGGGCCGGTTGCCTCCAAAATTCGCCAGCAGCTGTTATTGCTTAAAGCCGCTAACCGTTATTCGGAATTTCAGCGCGATTTTGCCGCAAAGCTCACTGTGGTGCATCAGACCGACGAGCTGGCGCAAGTGCTGGCGGCACAACTCAGCAGCGCACTGCAGGCGCCGGTGCATCTGGCGCTGCGAGCAGAAAATCAATGGCAGTTGCTGCCGGCGCCGCAAACGCCGTTGTTGCCGATTGACGGTGCTGTGCTGGACTGGTGCGCGCAGCATCAGGCGATGGCGGGGCGCTTCAGTGAAACCCTGACCGCCAGTGTCTGGAGTGCATTTCCGCTGCGGGTACAGCAACAGACGGTGGCTGTGCTGCTGGTGCAGTTTGCGCCGGAACAGGCGGTACTGCGGCCAGACGATGAGCGGCTGATCACCAGTCTGCTACAGCAGGCCGGCTCCGTCTGGCAGCGCATTAGTCTCAGTGCTGAGCTGGAAAGCTCGCGGGTCAAAGCCGAAATGGAGCAGCTGCGCTCGGCGCTGCTAAGTTCGGTGTCGCACGATTTACGTTCGCCATTGTCGGCGATGATGGGGTCGGCAGAAAGCTTGCTGGTGCTGGAACAACAGCTGAGTCCGGCCGATCGGCACGAACTGCTGCAAACCATTTTAAGTGAAAGCCAGCGCCTCGACCGCTATATCCAGAACTTACTCGACATGACCCGGCTTGGCCATGGCCAGCTCAAACTGGAGCGCGACTGGGTGTCGGTCAATGACATTCTGGCCAGTGCGCGGCAGCGGTTAAAACGCTTTTTCCCGCAGCAAAGCTTAATCTGCCAGGTCAGCGTCGACTTACCGCCGTTGTTTGTGCACGCGGCGTTGCTGGAACAGGCGCTGTTTAATATTCTGGAAAACGCCGCGCGTTATAGTCCGCCCGGTGCACCTGTGGTGGTGACGGCAGAGCTCAAAACCGGGCCGGAGCGGCGTTATTGCCAGATCGAGATAGAAGACGAGGGCCCTGGCATCGCCGCAGATTTACGCGAAAAAGTCTTTGATATGTTTTATGTGGTGGCCGACGGTGACAGCAAACGCCACAATACCGGCATGGGGCTGGCAATTTGCCGCGGCATGATTGGCGCACACGGTGGCACTGTTGAAGCCCGTGCCGCCAAAAGCGGGCAGGGTTCCTGTTTTGTCGTCGAGTTACCGTTGCCGGCACCGCAGCAGGCCAGCGAGGAGATGGTGTGAACGCCAAAGTATTAGTGGTTGACGACGAAATTCAGATCCGCAAGATGCTGCGCATCGCGCTGAAAAGTGTGGGTTATGAAGTGGTTGAAGCCGACAGTGTCGAGTCTGGTCTTGCCGCAGCAGTGCGGCAGCAACCGGATTTACTGGTGCTGGATTTGGGCCTGCCCGATGGCGATGGTAGTGAGCTGCTTGCCGAACTGCGCAGTTTCAGCAAAATCCCGGTCATAGTGCTGTCGGTGCGCGCCGGTGATCGCGATAAAATTCAGGCGCTGGATTTAGGCGCGCAGGATTTTGTCACTAAGCCGTTCAGCGTGGAAGAATTATTGGCTCGGGTGCGGGCGCAGCTGCGTGACCGTCAGGTGCAAACCGCGTCGCCTGTTTTAACCGATGGCCATCTGCGCATTGATTTGGCGCTGCGTCAGGTGCAGGTTGCCGGGCAGCTGGTTGAAATGACGCCAAAAGTATATGCCGTGCTGGCGGCATTAGCGCAGCAAGTGCACTAAGTCGTGCTGCAAAA
>CAMLNG010000325.1 GCA_946481195.1 uncultured Chromatiaceae bacterium | reverse complement strand
GAGGTGCCTTGTTCTAATGGCCAACCGGCTGTATGCACCACCAGGCCAGCCTGATGTTTATTCGGGTCTATATCCCAAATCTCTTTAAAACCAATCGCATAATGCTGAGGTGAACAGTCTTTATCAAGCTGATAATGTTTAATCAGTTCTTTGCCTAAATGGCCACGGCAACCTTCGGCGAACAAGGTGTATTTGGCGAGCAGTTCCATACCGGCAACAAAACTGCTCTTTTGCTCGCCATGTTTGTCCAGCCCCATATCGCCGGTGATGATACCTTTGACCACATTTTCTTCAATGATCAGGCTGGCTGCGCTGAAGCCCGGGAAAATCTCGACACCAAGCGCTTCTGCTTCACTTGCCAGCCAGCGACAAACATTGCCCATGGAGACAATATAATTGCCGGTATTGTGCATGGTTTTTGGCACGGCAAAATGTGGGATTGCTCTGGCGTTGTCGGCACTTTGTAATAAATAGATATCATCCTGACTGACGGCTGTAGTTAAAGGAGCCGATTTGCTCTGCCAGTCCGGGATCAGTTCATTTAAGGCACGCGGTTCAAATACCGCGCCTGACAAAATATGTGCACCGACTTCAGAACCTTTTTCCACGACGCAGACGCTCAGTTCAGTGCCTGCAGCTTTTGCCTGTTGCATCAGTCTAATCGCTGCCGATAAACCTGCCGGACCGGCACCGACTACGACTACATCAAACTCCATCGATTCCCGTTCCATTTGCCACCTCGCTGCTGTGATTTGCGCTGCATCAACAGTTTTTGTCCTGTTGACTGCTATTCTTGGGTAGTTTTTTTAAAAGCGTTGCCGGCAAGGGTATTTCAGGTTGACGTTAACGTCAACACTGGTTAGATTGTCCGGCATTGAAATGGTCTGAAGTTTACCTTTACGTAAACTTGACCCGGAAACAGCAGGGGTGTGCATTGATGAAAATTCTGGTGCCGGTCAAACGGGTGATTGATTACAACGTAAAAGTGCGGGTGAAAGCCGACCAGAGCGGCGTGGACCTCGCCAATGTCAAAATGGCGCTGAACCCTTTCTGTGAAATTGCAGTAGAAGAAGCGGTACGGTTAAAAGAAGCAGGTATTGCAACTGAAGTTGTTGTGGTCTCCATCGGACCCGGCCTTGCGCAAGAGCAACTGCGTACTGCACTGGCGTTAGGTGCAGACCGTGCTGTATTACTGGAAACTGACCAAAGCCTGGAATCTCTGCAAGTGGCTAAGCTGCTGGCCAAAGTGGTGGCAACTGAGCAACCGCAACTGGTGATCCTGGGTAAACAAGCCATTGATTCTGATAACAATCAGACCGCGCAAATGCTGGCGGCTTTAACTGGCATGGGCCAGGGTACTTTCGCGTCAAAAGTGGTTGTTGCCGATGGCAAAGTCAATGTCACCCGGGAAATCGACGGTGGTTTGCAAACAGTGGCGTTAAACCTGCCAGCGATTGTATCGACGGACCTGCGGTTAAACGAGCCACGTTACGCGTCACTGCCAAACATTATGAAAGCCAAGAAAAAACAGCTGGATGTGATCGCTGCCGACTCATTGGGAGTGTCACTGCACAGCCAGATTAAAGTGCTGAAAGTCACAGCGCCGGCGACACGTCAGGCCGGTGTAAAAGTGGATTCAGTCGACACGCTGGTTGAAAAGTTAAAGCATGAAGCGAAGGTGATCTGATGGCCATTTTAATCATTGCCGAACACAATAATGTTCAATTAAAAGCCGATACGGCAAAAACCCTGACTGCGGCTTCGGCCATCGGTGGCGATATCCACGTACTGGTCGCCGGCCAAAACTGCCAGAGTGTTGCTGCAGAAGCAGCAACACTGCAAGGCGTTAGCAAGGTGCTGGTGGCCGATGCGGCTTTATACCAGCATCAGTTAGCCGAAGAAGTGGCAGCTTTGGTGTTATCGGTGGCTTCGGGTTACAGCCATATTCTGGCGTCTGCTACGACCAACGGTAAAAACTTTCTGCCACGTGTGGCAGCACTGCTGGATGTGGGGCAAATCTCCGACATTATCGCAGTTGAAAGCGCTGATACATTTGTCCGGCCGATTTATGCTGGTAACGCCATTGCGACGGTGCAAAGCGCGGACGCAGTGAAAGTCATTACCGTGCGCAGTTCAGCCTTTGCCGCTGCCGCCTCGGGTGGCGCTGCGCCGATTGAAGCTGTGGCGCCTGCCGCTGCTGCCGGTTTGTCTGTGTTTGTAGATGAGCAACTGACTAAATCTGAACGTCCGGAGCTCACCGCCGCGTCAGTCATTATTTCCGGTGGCCGTGGTATGCAAAACGGTGATAACTTCAAGTTACTCGAAGGCATTGCCGACAAGCTCAATGCAGCCATCGGCGCCAGCCGGGCCGCGGTCGATGCTGGTTTTGTGCCCAACGATATGCAGGTTGGTCAAACCGGTAAAATTGTCGCGCCGGATCTGTATATCGCGGTGGGTATCTCCGGTGCAATCCAGCATTTAGCCGGCATGAAAGATTCCAAAGTGATAGTGGCAATCAACAAAGACCCGGAAGCGCCGATTTTTCAGGTGGCTGATTATGGTCTGGTAGGTGATTTGTTCGCAATTCTGCCAGAGCTTGAAGCCAAGCTGTAAGTTGGTACTGATGGTAAAAGGTCGCTTCGGCGACCTTTTTTTATGTACGTAAAGTCGCAAGCTAAAGGAGCCGTTTGCGAAGGAATTTGGAACTAGGCTATCGTCTGGCATGGCACCGAAACACCCCGGGCTTTGCAGTGATACCTGTCTTTTTGTCATATTCGCTGACAAATTTTGTACAAGTGTTTATATCTGTCGGCTTGACTGCAGATGCTGGCTTGTTACTCTATGCGCCTTACATTGTTTTAACAAAGTGCCCCAGGCAGTTTATTCAGGGAAGTTTGCATGTCATTGTTCCGAACAGGTGCGTTCATCGTTGTAATGTGGCTGACTGGCTGTGTCCAAACTCCACCACAAAATCAAAATTTACTGACGGAACTGGATGGTCCGTTGGCACAGATGCAGGTCGATGGTCGTCAGTTATACCAGCGCATGCAAAAGCTGACTGCAGATAAAAGCTGTCATACCGACCAGCAATGTCAGGTGATTGGTATTGGTTCGCGGCCTTGTGGTGGCCCTGAGCAGTTTTTGTTGTTCTCGACGCAGCAGACTGATCAGAAAATGCTGACCATTACTAACGACCGCTACACCAGAACACGGCAGGAGCAACAACAACGGCTGGGTTTGCGCAGCACTTGTCAACAACTGATACCACCAGTCCCGGCCTGCCGGCAACAGCAATGTGTGTTGCTGGATAAACAAAATTAGAGTAAATCAGTGAAATAAAATAAAAAAGCCGCTATCAAGCGGCTTTATTAATTCGGCAGAGCAGCTTATTTATGCTGACTGTCTTTAAATTGTTCACAGCTGACTTTATCTACGCATTCGCCATACAGATACAGACTATGGTGGGTCAGTTTGATACCATTTTTCTCCGAAATCTCCAGCTGTTTGCGTTCGATTTCATCATCTTCAAATTCAATCACTTTGCCGCAGTTCAGGCAAACCAGATGGTCGTGGTGATCAATGCGGCTTAATTCGAATACTGATTTGCCACCTTCAAAATGATGGCGGGTGACTATACCGGCATCGTCAAATTGGTTCAGCACCCGATACACTGTAGCAAGACCGATATCTTCACCAATTTCCAGCAGGATTTTGTACACGTCTTCAGCGCTGATGTGCTGATGTGCCGGGTCCTGCAGGATCTCCAGGATTTTTACGCGGGGCAACGTGACTTTTAAACCTGCTTTTCGCAGCTCGCTATTATGATCGGGCATGAGGGCATCACTAAAAAATAAGGGTTAACGGATTATAAGACTATTATTCGCCTGAGGAAAAGCGAAAATTGGCCATCCAGCCGGATCACTGGTCAGACGCTTGCAAAAGCGGCATAATCACAGGACAGACCAGTTGAGGAGTGACAAATGAAATGGGCGTTTAAACCCGAAGTGATGCGGCATTTATTAAATTTTTGGCCACCATTCTGGTTTAACGGTATCAAAGTCGCTGTGCTGGCCAGTGATTATCGTTATGCTAAGGTCGAATTGAGTGACAGGCCATGGCGGCGCAATATCAATAGCAGCCAGTTCGGTGGTGCGATGTTTGCGATGACAGATCCGATATATCCTTTGTTGCTGATGGGCGCGATGGGCAAAACCTATATGGTCTGGGATAAAAAAGCCGACATCGATTTTATCAGGCCCGGCCATGGTACGCTGACGGCGGAATTCTGGCTGCACGACGCTACTATTGCCGAAATCAAAGCCGCCACAGATGATGGGCAAAAATATTTTCCACAGTTTTTGGTGTTAGTAAAAAACAAAGCCGGTGAGGTGGTTTGCGAAGTCAACCGCACTGTCTATATTCGGAAGAAACCGCAACACCGCGCTAACTAAAGGCAGGGCACAGATGCTTGGACTTCGTACTGTTATTTATCCTGTAGCAGATTTGACAGCTGCAACGGAATGGTACCAAAAGGTTTTTCAGACAGTCCCTTATTTTAACCAACCGTTTTATGTTGGTTTTGCCATCGGTGGCTTTGAGCTGGGGCTGGTACCGGATGGACAGCCCAGCCGGGAT
>CAMLNG010000324.1 GCA_946481195.1 uncultured Chromatiaceae bacterium | reverse complement strand
GTCTGCGGCTGCCTGCAGAAATTCGCGCAGTAGTTCTGCTTCTGTTATCCCTGATGCCAAATCTGCCTGATGTAAACCATGCACCACGGCACTTTGCCCCAGATCGTGCGTCTGTGTGTCGGACGGTCGTACTGTGCAATAAAAACTGTCGTTTAGTGTCAGACGAAGTTGGTCGATACAAACCCAACCCGCACTCAGGATCTGATGTTGTTTGGCATCAAGGCCAGAAGTTTCCAAGTCCAACACCAGAAAACGGGCCTGCCGTGCCAGCAGCTGGCCGGAGACGGGTTGTAACTGCTTAAATGTCTGTGGCGCGGCTACACCCGTCAGGCGTTGGAGCCATTGTTGCCAGAACACGGTTATAGCTCCCGGCAATAGCGCTGCGCCACAATTTGCTGATGCTGGCTAATCACGGCAAAAGCATCTTTTAGCTGATGGCGTTGTAATACATTGAGCGTCGCCGGGTCCTGCAGATTGCTGAAACTACCGCCTTGTTGCAGCGCTGCGTACTGCAGTTGCCAACGGAGCTGATGCAAGAGTTCAAAAGCCGCAGTCAGGTCGCGTGCCTGACTATCTGTCAGCACTAGTTGCCTGACCAGCGCAGCTAACCGGGCTGGCGTATTGATGGCTGAAATGCCATGCGCCAGCGCATGCACCCGCACCAGATCGTGAATTAGCGCAATGCCACGTTTTTTTAAATCCAGCCCACGCCGTTTGGCGCCGTCCTGTTCCAGAATAAAGTGTTTAAAAAAGCCCAGCGGTGGTTGATGCGCTAAGGCATTTTTCGCCAGTTGCCAGATAAACAGCTGCTGTGAACTGGCGGTCAGGATATCTGATTGCAGCGCATTAAAGAGTGCCTGACTGCCTGCGACAACGCGGGCATCAAAATAAATCGTGCTGTCGAGCAGCGCCTGTGGTGTCGGGGTCTGGATCATACCGGCAAAACGCGCCGACCAGCCCGCGAGGCTCAACCGTAATTTTTCATTGGTTGCCATCACGTTGCCTGGACACAGGATCTGGCCTGAGCTCGCCAGGCCATCACAGACAAAGCGGGCGAGGGCGCTGAAGTAACACGCGATGTCACCGACAGGTTCTTTTTCCAGCAGCAGGGCGTTGTCCTGGTCGGCACTGAGCAGCATGTCCTGACGCGCTTGCGAGCCAAAACACAGCCAGCTGAACGCGCAGGGCGCCGGCCCCAAATGTTGCTGCGCCAGCTTTAACCAACTTTGCGCCAGCGCATCATGCAAAGTGCTTAAAATCTGACTGATTTCGGTGGACGGCAGTTGTTGCTGACCGAGCTGGCGGGACAGCTCGTTGATAGCAAACGAACATTCACTTAAGCCGGCACTGTCGTGCTGGCGATGAATGTGACTGATGAGAAACAGCGGATGCTCCTGCGTACTACGCACCAGATCGCTGGTGGTCAGCACACCGGTCACCACGCCCGCCTGTTCTACCGGTAAGTGATGAATATTATGTTGGCTCATCAGCTGTAAAGCTTCAAAGGCAAAGGCGTCGGCATGGATGCGATAGGGGTTTCGTGTCATTACCTCAGCCACCGTTGTTGAAGCAGATTTGCCCTCAGCCAGTACTTTGCTGCGCAAATCGCGGTCGGTCAGGATGCCGCACAGTTCGCGTTCATCCATCACTAATAATGAGGAGATACGCTGCTGTGTCATCAATCGAGCAGCCTGTTGAATAGTGGCATTGCTTTGAATACTGATGACTTTTGCCGCGCATAAATCGCCGACCCGGCGGTGGTCTGTGGCACTTTGTTGATGCAAGTGCAGTGCCCGGCTGAGCAGACGCTGAAAATACAAAGCAAAGTTCTTAAACTGATGCTGATATTGCTCAAACACCGCTTGTGGGATCAAATACAACAGCCCGTCTTCCTGGCAGTGCAGCTGTTCACTCAGGTCCTGCTGGGTGAGTAGTTGGCGATAACCCCAGCAATCGCCACTTTGCAGTGGATAGAGCTGTTGTTGTTGGTGCATCAGAAATAAACCGGTCCGCACCAATACCAGCTGATGCGCAAAACCAATTTGCTCTGACTGGACTGCATAATAAACAGTGATCTGTTGGCTTAAGGCGGCCAGATCTGCTGCGGGTAAATCGGCAAAAGGGGGAACCTGCGTTAAAAATTGCACAACATCCTGAATTTGCATCACAAGCTCCTGCATAAAAAAGGTCAGCGCCGGGACGCTGACCTGTGTTTCGGTATGTTACCGCCGCCGTCAGCTTAGTGTGACGATGCCGCACCAGCCCCTTTCGGGAACCGGATAGATTCGACGATATCCTGTACCTCGGCCGGTACTTCTTTCGTCACTTTACTCACGGCAAAGGCCACAATAAAGTTCACCAGCATACCCACGGTACCAATGCCCTCCGGTGAGATCCCGAGGAACCAGTTGGCTGGTACGTTGGCAGCCATCGGTGTGATGAAAATGCCTTTGAAGTAAACAATGTAGCCGATGGTGAACACCATCCCCGCTAACATGCCTGCCACTGCGCCTTCTTTGTTCATTTTCTTATAGAAAATGCCGAGAATAATCGCCGGGAAGAAGCTCGCTGCCGCTAAACCGAAGGCAAACGCTACTACTTCAGCGACAAAACCTGGTGGGTTAATACCGAGGTAACCCGCTACCATGATGGCCACTGCTGCGGCACCACGGGCATAACGCAGTTCCATTTTGTCGGAGATGTTCGGCATCAGATTGCGCTTCAGTAAGTCATGCGAAATCGATGTCGAGATCACCAGCAACAAGCCTGCTGCAGTGGACAATGCTGCCGCAATCGCACCTGCCGCCACCAGTGCAATGACCCAGTTTGGTAATTTCGCAATTTCCGGGTTGGCCAATACCATTATGTCGCGGTCAATGGTCATTTCATTGCGCTCATCGCCTGAATAAAACATCCGGCCGTCGCCGTTTTTGTCTTCATGCTTAATCAGACCGGTTTTTGCCCAGTTGGACATCCACTGTGGCGTTTCGCTGACCAGCGTGCCCTGATGGTCCGGACCGTTAATGGTATCAATCAGATTGTAGCGGGCAAAGGCGCCGATCGATGGGGCTGTGGTGTACAGGATCATGATGAAAATCAGTGCCCAGCCGGCAGAAATACGCGCATCTTTGACCCGTGGCACAGTGAAGAAACGGACAATCACGTGCGGTAAACCGGCAGTACCCACCATCAGCGCTGCTGTGATGGCAAACACGTCCATCATCGATTTGGTGCCATCGGTATACAGCGCAAAACCGAGTTCTTTGGATAAGCCATCGAGTTTGTCCAGCAGGTAAACATCAGTACCTTCAATAGTGCTGCCAAAACCCAGTTGTGGAATTGGATTGCCGGTGATCATCAAGGAGATAAATACCGCAGGCACCAGATATGCAAAAATCAGCACACAGTATTGGGCAACCTGGGTATAAGTAATGCCTTTCATGCCGCCTAATACCGCATAGAAAAACACCACGGCCATACCAACGACAACGCCGGTTTCAATGTCGACTTCGAGGAATCGGCTGAATACAACGCCAACTCCGCGCATTTGACCTGCAACATAGACAAAAGACACCAGAATGGCGCATACCACAGCGACGGTGCGGGCGGTTTGGGAGTAGTAACGGTCACCGATAAAATCCGGCACTGTGAACTTGCCAAATTTACGCAGGTAGGGCGCGAGGCACAGTGCCAGCAGCACATAACCACCGGTCCAGCCCATCAGGTAGACGGAGCCATCATAGCCCATAAAGGAAATCAAACCTGCCATCGAAATAAAAGATGCCGCGGACATCCAGTCAGCGGCAGTTGCCATGCCGTTAGCAAGCGGTGAAACACCGCCGCCGGCGACATAAAATTCCTGAGTAGAGCCGGCACGGGCCCAGACTGCGATACCGATGTACAGCAGAAAGGTCGCACCGACGATAATATAAGTGAGAGTCTGTAAATCCATGGCGCGCCCCTTATTCTTCGTGGACGTTATATTTCTGGTCTAACTGATTCATCTTCACTACGTAGACGAAAATCAGCAGCACAAAAACGTAGATTGAACCTTGTTGCGCAAACCAGAAACCGAGCTTAAAGCCGAAAAACTGGACTGCGTTCAATACGTCGACAAATAAAATGCCGGCACCGAATGACACTGCGAACCAAATGGCCAGCAGTTTTAGCATCAGACTGACATTTTCCCGCCAATAGGCACTGGCTTGTTCAGAGCTTTGAAACGCCATAACGTCTCTCCTCGTTGTGTTTTGTTTATTGTTATAACCTGTTGTGAGCTGGCAACTGCCGCTGATTACACAATAGCCGGTGCTGGCAAAACGCCTAGCCCGACTTTAGTCGAAGCTGTTGACGCGGCTGGCTTTTTGCCCAAAGCTGCCATTGACAGCGCCGGGAATTTCACCAAGACTGCAGCGACAAACTCTGGCTGCACAATTACAAAGTTGCACGCTAACGTATTGAATTTTAATGAGGTGCTATTAGTGGCTGCTGGCTGGATCATTGTCATGGCAATAGCCTATATCGGCGGACTCTTTGCAATTGCCAACTGGGCGGACCGGCCGCGCCACGACCCGTTACTACAAAAGTATGGGGGGGCCATTTATAGCCTGGCACTGGCGGTGTATTGCACGTCTTGGACTTATTATGGTGCCGTTGGCTCTGCCGTG
>CAMLNG010000323.1 GCA_946481195.1 uncultured Chromatiaceae bacterium | reverse complement strand
TTGCGGCTAGCGGTGGTTATATGATGGCTTGTATTGCCGACAAAATCATTGCGGCGCCTTTTGCTATTCTGGGCTCTATCGGTGTGATTGCGCAGTTGCCCAATTTTAATAAGCTGCTGAAAAAGAATCACATTGAATTTGAACAGTTTACGGCAGGTGAGTTTAAACGCACTGTCACAGTGTTTGGCGAAAACACTGAAAAAGGCCGGGAGAAGTTTCAGCGTGAACTGGAAGAAACCCATGTGCTGTTTAAGCATTTTGTCCAGCGCCACCGCCAGCAATTGGATATTGACGAAGTGGCGACCGGCGAACATTGGTTTGGCTATCAGGCGCTGGAGCTGAAACTGGTTGATGCGCTTGGTACCAGTGATGATTACCTGATCACCCAATTGGCCGACCGTCAAGTGTTTAAAGTGCAATACCGGGTGCGCAAGTCGCTGGCGGAAAAAGCCGGTCTGACTGCAGCAAGCATTGTCAAAAGCAGTCTGCAACACCTGCAGCAACTCACGTTCTGGCGCTAACATGCAGCAGGATTTCTGGCTGCAATGCTGGCAGCAAAATCAGCTGGGCTGGCAGCAGGATGAATCCCATCCGTTGCTGCGCTCAGCTCCTGCTGACTGGCTGAACAGCATGCAAGGCAGCTCGGTAGAGACTGGCATTTTTGTTCCCTTGTGCGGCAAATCGCCGGATTTATTGTATCTGGCACAGCATGCGCCTGTGGTTGGTGCCGAGTTATCTGAGATCGCCTGCCGGGACTTTTTTACCGAAAATCAAATGCCGGTTGTGATCACGCAATCCGATGCGTTTGACCGCTATGCCGCAGCAAATATCATGCTCTGGCAAGGTGATTTTTTTGCACTACAACCGGAACAAGTTGCCAGTTGCCGGCGAGTTTACGACAGGGCTGCGTTGATTGCGTTGCCTGCGCTGATGCGTATCGACTATGCCCGGCAGTTGCACACCTTGATGCCATCAGCGGATCTGTTGTTGTTAAGCCTGGAATACCCAACCGGTGAAAAAGACGGTCCGCCTTTTAGTGTGTCGGCTGAGGAGATAGCCCGGTTGTTTCGCTTTGCCGAAATCACCAAGCTGCAGCAACGTGACCTGACCGGGCAGGGCTTTGCCAAACGCCGTTTTAACACATCGTACCTGACAGAGACCAGTTGGCGGATCCGCTGGTCAACATAACCAGAATAATTTTGCTTCCCGAAAAATTCAAAAGCCGGCAGATGCCGGCTTTTTGTTCTGCGAGATGCTAGTTCTTGCAGTGGTATTGCCCGGGAAGATAGCCGGGCGTTCGTGGTCAGCTCAGCTGGCCGGCTTTGGGGTCGTTATACACAGCTTCATCAAAGCAGTTTTCACTTTTACCGACCAGGCAAGAGACCATGGCGTCACCCGTGATGTTCACCGCGGTGCGCGTCATGTCCAGTAAACGATCCACGCCAATGATCAGGGCGATACCTTCAACCGGCAGATTCACTTGTTGCAGCACCATAGCCAGCATCACCAGACCTACGCCAGGTACACCGGCAGTGCCGATTGAAGCCAAAGTTGCGGTCAGCACGACCAGTAAATAGTCGTTGAAAGTCAGGTCGATACCATAAACCTGAGCAATAAATACGGTGGCAACACCCTGCATGATAGCGGTGCCGTCCATATTAATAGTGGCACCCAAAGGAATAGTGAATGAGGCGACTTTATTATCAACCCCGAGTTTTTGCGTGGTCGTGGTCATATTGCTGGCGATGGTCGCATTGCTGCTGGACGTACTGAAAGCAAACAAGGCTGTTTCTTTCATTTTGCTGAAAAACATCAGCGGGTTCAGGCGTGCTGCAAACGCCAGAAAGGCGCCGTAGACAATAAAGCCATGAAATAACAATACAAAAATCACCAAGGCAAAGTACTTAATCAGGTTGGCCATGTCACCAAGGTCTAAAATGGTGAACTGCTTGGCCATCAGGAAAAACACGCCGTACGGCGAGAAATGCATGACTATACCCACCAGCTTCATCATCGCGGTATTGATATCTTCAAACATCAGCCGTAAACGTTCACCTGCGTCACCGGACAATGCCAGTGCCACACCAAACAATACTGCAAAGACGATAATCTGCAGCATTTCACCTTTGGCCATGGCATCAATCGGGTTGCTTGGGAACATATTGATAAAGACCTGAGCAATACCGGGCGCCTCGCCCGGATTAAAGCTGCTGCTCAGCTGCATATTGACGCCTTCGCCTGGTTTAATCAGGGTGGCGAAGAACACGGCGATAGCAATTGCCAGTGCTGTGGTCAGAATATACAGGCTCATCGACTTACTGCCGATCCGCCCCAGGGTTTTAATGTCTTTTAGCGAACTGGTGCCGCAGATGAGAGATACCAACACCAGTGGTACTACCAGCATTTTTAAGCTGGCGATAAAAATCTGTCCGCCAACATGAAAAAAACCATCGATAAATAAAGCTTTGATTCCAAAGCTAAAAATACCTAAGTCAACAATTCGTTCTGCCTGACCATCCAGCAGAAATTTAAACAGTGTACCGACAAGAATGCCGATTGCCATTGCGACAAGAATTCGCGTGGTCAGATTGTATTTTGTGTTTGTAGTCATCTGGGCACATGGGTTATAACAGAGTTAAGGACGGCGTAATCTAGCAGTTTCTGAACTAAAAGAAAAATTTGTGCTTTAGCCTCGGTTAATTCTCGCAGCCGCACGGGTTAATCGGCTAAGCTAGGTAAAGTCATAAATTCTAATGAAAATAGCCAGCTAGGGAGAGTTTTCATGCGAAACATCCGGCAACTTCTCGTTGCGTTTCTGATGAGTGTTGTAGTCGCTTGTGGTGGGGGGGGAACTCTGGGCAGTGATGGTACACCAACAACGCCCGTCATCACGCTTGCAGCGACAGTAGAACCATCCAACGTATTAACGCAAACATCGAATATCACCATCAAAGTGAAAGTGTCATCAACTACCGGTGTGTTGTCCGGCAAGCTGGTGACTTTTACATTAAGTGATGCCGGGCTTGCCACCTTCAGCAATCAGGCCGGCACAGCACTGACAGATGCATCTGGTGTGGCTAGTATTCAGTTGTTTGTCGGTGCCAAAAGTGGCGCCGGTACTGTGACGGCAGCCTTAGATAGTGGCGAAAAGACCTCAATCGGTTTCACCTCTGAGGGCAAACTCGATTCGGCGGATATTCTGACGTTAAGTGCGGATTTAGTTGCCGGCAATAATGGAAATGCCAGCGCTCCATGTGGTGCCAGAGAAGTAAGTCGCGTCTGTCAGCCGCAAGTCAAAGTCAAATTAGTATCGGCGCAAGGCAAGTCGATGCAAAACCGGCAGGTCAAACTGTCCATTCCGGCTACAGACGTTAATAAAGCATCGTTTAGCGGTGGTTCTGCCACTATCACTGTGTCTCTGGATGCCACAGGTCAGGGTACTGCGACGCTGAATGTTGGTACCGAGGCCAATGACGGACGTGTCGAAGTCACAGTTATTGATGCGACAGATGTCAGCCCTGTGTTCACCGGATTTAGTTCAAAAGGCGATTATTACTCAGTTACACTGCTGGCTAATAAATTACAGCTAGGTACCGGTAATGTTGATTTTATTGAATTAACCACGCTGGTCAGAAACCCTGGCAATGTGGTGGTGAAAGGTGCAAAAGTCGAATTCTCCACTGAGAGTCTGAGTAATACCGAACTGCAAATTGATTCGGATATTACAGCTGCCGACGGCACCGCCAAAGCAAAATTAACCAGTAAAAGTGATTT
Organism: uncultured Chromatiaceae bacterium; assembly: GCA_946481195.1. The sequence continues at coordinate 893 of CAMLNG010000323.1, read as the reverse complement.
CAAACGCCGCACTGTCAAAGTGCAGTCGTCAGTTGGGAAACAAATGTCTGAAGCACTGGTGATTCAGATTGATGGCAATAAAATTGAGATCCAAAAACCTGATTCTGTAGTGTTAGAGTCACAATCTGACGTGTTCTTAACTGTCACGGATTCTGCCGGCAATGCGATCCCGAATGCGGCAATTACTGTCGAATCGCAGCTTGGTAACGTGTTCGCACTGAGTCCGGCAAGTGCCTCGTCAGTGTTTAACAGCAAGTTCACCGGTACCACAGATATATCCGGTAAACTGAAGTTAGTGGTCAAAGCGACGAAGGTAGGTGAGGACACTATTACTGTAGCCACGCTAAACTCCAGTGCTACCAGTCGTTTAACTGTAAATGGTGATGCATTTGCCTTTACAACGGCAGGTCAAGCAACATTAGAAATTGATATAGCGCCAGCGAAAGCAGATAAACAGCTTGATGTGCGCTGGAGCAGCAATAATGCTGCTGTAGTCGGGCAGAATGTGCGGTTTATTTCAAATCGTGGGGTGTTATTGAATGCAGCTACATCAACGCCGCAGTTTACCAATCCACAACCGCTTGTCGCATTAACTGACAGTAACGGCGTAGCTAATGCTTTTGCTTATTCTGAATTCACCGGATTTGCTTCAGTAGAAGCGACCGCCATCCGGGATGGGAAAAGTATTGCTACAGCACGGCGTGACATCGAATTTGTCTCATCTGATGCGCAGAAAATCGAGGTGCAGGTGGCACCGGCTCAGGTTGCTGTTAGTGAGCGCGCGGCAGTCAGAGCAATCGTACGCGACAGCAAAAACAACCCGGTAAAAAATAAACGCGTAGTGTTCCAACTGGATAAATCCAGCGGTGGCGTCATCAACCCTGTTGAAGCAG
>CAMLNG010000322.1 GCA_946481195.1 uncultured Chromatiaceae bacterium | reverse complement strand
CTCGCGGCTGTCATCCCCCAGCGCCACCCGTAACACCCGGATCACCCGGGAGATGCGCCCGTCCGACACGTCGCGGACGCCCCAGACATCGCTGAGTAACTCATCGCGGGTGATCAGTCGTCCGGCATTGACCAGAAAATAATTCAGCGCCTTCTGGCACAGATTATCCAGACTGGCGGTTTCGCTGATATCACCGGTTTCATCGATTTTGACTAATTTATCCTGTTGGGGCAGATACCACCAATCACCGACTTTTAAGTGTTGTTCTGGTTTGGCTGACATATGCTGCTCATTTTTTATTAACAATTAATCGCATGTACCACTAAGCGGCATTTCAACCGAAATGACCGGTAATAACAATACATTAACGCAACTTTCTGCTACAGGCCGACCTGATAATTTTGAAATAAATTGTTTACGGATTTTGTCCGGCACCGCGCGGAACAGCGAATTTGGCGGCATCCGGCTGAAATAACCGGCAAACACCGGCAAGGCACCACTGCCACCAGTCAGACCAATAGCCTGGTTATCATCACGGCCTAACCAGACCACAATGCCGGTCTCATGGTCAAAACCACTGAACCAACTGTCCCGATAATCACTGGACGTCCCTGTTTTACCGGCAAAACGGGTCCGCGGGAACTGTGCTGACAAGGCCGCCGCAGTCCCCTGCTGTGTCGCTTGCTGTAATGCATACTGCAGCAGATACAACGGCTCCTGTGCAATGCGCTGCTCTGATTTTAACTGACGCTGATGCAGCACACGCCCTTCAGTTGTTGTGATGGCACTGACCGCTGCCAGCGGCAGATATTGGCCTTTATTCGCCAGCGTCTGATAGAGCTGCGCCACTTCAAAAGGACTCAGCTCTATGGCGCCTAACAGTGACGATGGTTGTAACTGCAGATCGCGCGCTAACCCTAGTTGTTGCAGGTTGTCCGCCAGTTTCGGCAGGCCAACCTGCATGCCAAGCCGCACTGTGGGAATATTTAACGACTGACTGAGCGCGGTGACTATCGGCACCGGGCCGCGGAATTTTTTGTCATAGTTCAGCGGCTGCCAGTTGCGGCTGCCACTACGCAGATTCATCGGCGTATCCTGCAGAATTGTGCCGAGATTAAACTCTGCCGGTTGCTGCAATGCCCCCAAATACACCACAGGCTTCACAATACTGCCGATTTGCCGGCGCGCCGACAACGCCCGGTTATAACCGGCATATTGCATCTGCCGGCCGCCGATAATTGCTTTTAACGCACCGCGCTGATAATCAGTGACCAGCATAGCGCCTTCAATTTTGTCGTTGAGCTGACTCAAGCGGGCCGACATCGCCTGCTCGGCTGCCTGCTGCGCCATCGGATCCAGATAGGTAAAGACCCGCAGCCCCTGCTGCAGTTGCGAGGTATCGCTGATCAGCTGACGCAATTCCTGCCGGACTTTGTCGATATAGGCCGGAAAACGGCCTTTTAAATGTTGCCCGAGTGGGATCACATCCAGAGACTGCTGTTTGGCCGCATTGTGCTGATCATGATTAAGGATGCCGTGTTCGGCCATTAAATCGAGAATAAGGTCGCGCCGGCTCAACGCGCGATCGGCATGGCGACGCGGGTCATACACCGACGGGCCTTTAATAATCCCGACCAGCAAGGCATATTCGTGTGGCTTCAGTTCCGCCAGCGGTTTGCCAAAATACAGCCGGCTGCCAAGCCCGAGCCCGTGCACCGGGTTGTCTTTAAACTGGCCGATAAAAATCTCGTTTAAATAAGCTTCCAGAATTTGGTCTTTGCTGTAGCGAAAATCCAGCACCAGCGCGATCAACGCTTCGTTCACTTTGCGCAAATAGGTGCGTTGCTGATTGGTGTACATGTTTTTCGCCAGTTGCTGGGTCAGCGTCGAGCCGCCCTGTACGGTACGACCGGCCAGCAAGTTTTGCCAGAAGGCGCGGATAATCGACAATGGCGACACACCGTGGTGGCTGTAAAACTCCCTGTCTTCTACCAATAACAAAGTTTCCCGGATCGGCTGTGGCACATCAGCTAAACGGACCAGTTCACGGTCTTCCTGCTCTGCCGCCACCAGATGCTGCAGCAACTGCGGCTCCAGCCTGGCTTTTTGCAGGGTTTTATCGCCCTGATACAAGCGCTGGACAAATTCACCGGCGAACTCAACACTAAAACGGCGCACGCCGTCGGCACCATCCGGGAACTCAAAAGCACGCCGTACGACATGCACTGTGTTGCCGCTGACATCATATTGCCCAGGCCCGTTCAGCCGCGGATCTGCACTATATTGCAGCCGCGACAGTTCATCCAGAAACTGCTTCTGATTCAAATGGCTACCCGGCGTTAACTCTAACGTACGGCCATACAGCTGTGCTGGTACCTGCCATTTATGCCCGGAAAATAACGTGGTGATTTTGCTGTCGAGGTAAATCAGATAAATCGACATCGCCGCTATTAGCAGCAGGCCTAGTTTCAAGCTGAATAACAATACTGAACGCAGCAGTGGATTCATCGGCGCTTTTTTTGCCGGTTTACGTTTTGTCGTCATCGGTCAGTCGCTTTATTTGCCATGGCTTTTTTGGTTTTGTTGGTCGGTTCTGCTTCTGCCGGGTCGTCCGGCCAATAGTGTTTCGGGTAACGCCCGCGCATTTCCTTTTTCACGTCCTGATAAGCATTTTGCCAGAAACTCGCCAGGTCACGGGTGACCTGCAGTGGCCGTTTTGCCGGCGACAACAAAGTGATAGTCACTGCTACTGCGCCCTGGCCCACTGTCGGCGTGGTGAGCTGGCCAAACATTTCCTGCAGCCGGATGGCCAAATGCACTTCACCATCCGGCTGATAATCCAGCGCAACATAAGTGCCTAATACTGAACGCCAGCTGGCCGGTAGCAGCGCATCCAGCTTTTGCTGCTGCGCATAATCGAGCCTGTCCCGCAGAATTTGTAGCAGGTTGAGCTGCTGTAGCTGATGCAGGCTACGTACGTCGTCCAAATAAGGCCCGAGCCAGTCGGCCAGCGTTTCCTGCAGCTGTGGCAGGCTTAAATCAGGCCAGTGCTGTTCTGGCTGTAACTGTCGCGCCAGCGCTATCCGTTGTTGCCATTGCAGCGCTTCATCGCTCCAATTTAATACCTGCAGGCCTTTTTTCTGCAGATAGTCGAGCCAGGCCTGCCGCCGGTCATCTGCGTTGATCTGCTCACTGCTCTGTTGCCGTTTGAGCACCAAAGCCCCCAGCCGCAGCTGTTTTTCGGCAATAAATCGGCCGCTTTGTTCATCAAATTCCAGCCGGCTCTGCCAGTGCAAATCGGCCTGCCAGCTTTGGATTAACGCTTCCAGCGACCATTTCTCTGCAAGGCTTATCACCGCCTGCTGTTGCCACAGGCGCAGATCTGCCACCACCAGCACCGCTGTACCCTGCAGCGTATCATCCGGTGGCAGACTGGCGCCGGTGCCGTTAGCCAGCAGATAACCCTGACCACGGCTGAGCGCAATCCGGTCCGGAAAAGCCCGGCTTAACAGCTCCGACGTGAGCGCGAGTGGCAAGCTTTGACTATGCCGGCCCTGCATCAGCTGTAACAGCTGCTGGTACTGCTGCTTTGCCATGTCAGTCTGTAACCGCAGCTGGCTGCTCAGTTCAGTCTGGGTAAAACGCCGCGTCTGTTCGATTTGTGCGGCCATGGTTGCTGCCAGGCTCACAGCGCCGCTCTCACCTTGTTGTTCCAGCTCGCGGGCGTGTAATAACATTGCCGCTAACCGCGGTTCCACTGGTAAGCGCAGCATCTGCCGGCCTTTGTTGGTCAGTTGCAGCCGGTCATCCAAAGCGCCCAGCAATTGCAGACATTGCTCTGCAGCGCGCAGTTGTTTTTCCGGCGGCGAGTCCAGCCAGAATAATTCACTAACCCTTGCGCCCCACCCCGCAATATCAAGCCGCAGCGCCAGTAAATCGGCCTGCAGAATATCCGGGACCGTCTGAGCGCGACGGCGTTGCCATTTCTCTGCGGTATCCAGCCGGTAACAGACGCCTGGCATCAAACGGCCGGCGCGGCCGGCACGTTGTGTCGCCGCCGCCTGACTGATTTGGATGGTTTCGAGTTTGCTGAAACCGAGTTTCGGTTCAAACACCGCAGCGCGCGCCTGACCGGAATCAATGACCACACTGATGCCATCAATCGTCAAACTGGTTTCGGCGATATTGGTTGCCAGCACCACTTTACGCTGACCTGGCGGCGGTGCGGCGATAGCGGCCTGCTGTTCTGCTAACGACAAACTGCCAATCAGCGCATGCACTTTGACAGCGGCGTCCGCCAACTTTTGCAGCAAATAATCAGCACATTGGTCGATTTCACGTTGTCCCGGCAAAAACACCAACAGATTACCGGCATGCTGCGCTAAGGCCTGCAGCACTAAATCGCCGCATTGCAACGCCAGCGGCTGCTGAGTTGGCACCTGATAACGCACATCGACCGGGAAACTGCGCCCAAGGCTTTGTAGCACCGGGGCCTGTAACTGTTGGCTCAGTTTGTCGGTATCAAGAGTGGCTGACATTAACAGCAACTTCAGCTGGTCATTGAGCTGCTGCACTTCTAACGCTAACGCCAAAGCCAAATCGGTTTGCAGGCTGCGCTCGTGGAATTCGTCAAAAATCAGCAGGTCGACATCTTCAAGCATGGCGTCCTGCAGCATTTTGCGGATGAGGACCCCTTCGGTCACC
>CAMLNG010000321.1 GCA_946481195.1 uncultured Chromatiaceae bacterium | reverse complement strand
TGGTATAAATTTGCTGCGGCGCAACAAAAGCGCAGTCGATGTCACAGCTTTGATATATGCCTACTGCAAACAAATTGGCTGCACCGATCTGCAACTCAGCCATGCCTGATGTCTTAAACCGTTCTGTACTAATCGACTGGTTATTCAATGTCGGTGTATCCAGCATCAGACGATAAATTAAATCTGTATTGCGGATACTGAGTTCAGGTTTGGCCGCAACATCAACACCAGTAAGCAACACAAGCCCGTATTGGAGTGGGACACGTTGCCCTTCCGGTACTGCCGGTACTAAATGTTTAGGGATATTTCGCAAGACCGCCAGCAGATGAACAGGCCCCGCACTATTGACCCGGACTTGCTCTGTAGCGCTGCGGATGGATTGTTGTGTCAGTAACCGCCACTCGGCATTAAAGACTCGCAGTTCAGAGACATTGCCGTCGGTTGTTAAGGTTAAACTGTTATACAGCTCAAACACTGCCGGCATACGGGCTGTAACACCGTCAGTTTCAATGTGTATGTCTGCATGTACCGCACCGGTTTTTGACGACACAGTGGCAAATTGACTGGCGTCCAGCTGATATTGCAGAGTGACGGTCTGGCTGGTTCCTGGTGCCAGTTCAAAAGATGCTGGTTGCAGACTACCGGTAAAAAACGCTGGGGTCTTTGCCAGTTTCAGATTTAATTGCTGCGGCGCTGTGCCCGGGTTTCTCACCACAAATGTTTTTTGTCCGGTCAGGCTGTAGCCCGGTTGATTAATCCGGCCAAACATCAGCGCATGTTGATCCAGTTCGATTTTCGCCTGCAGTGCGTTCTCCAGATTCAGCTCACCGACACCATGATCAAACACGGTTTGCTGCATGGCTTTTGAGTGGTTGATCAGTTTTGTACGCAGTGCCTGCAACGACTGCAGCGGAGCTTTTGATAATAAAACAGCCGCACTGCCGGCGACCTGAGCAGCTGCAATAGAAGAATCATAATAATACTGCAGTCGATGATCTAAACTGGTGGTTTCAGCGCCCCAACCTTCAGCGACCATTTCGGGTTTCAGGACAGTTGCATCTGGCCCCGGGCCACGAGCACTGTCTATATCCGCCCAGCCCTGATACGAAGCTCCAACAGCTAACGCGCCTCGAGCATTGGCTGGCGCCTGGATAGTGCCGCTAAACCCGGCTTCTGCAACCACCAGCACACCTGAGCTCGCGATTTTGTCGATGGTGCTGTTGACCAGTTTAGCAATCTCAGCGTCGTAGATCCGGCTTTTGAGCACCACAATATGGGCTCCGTCTTTGGTTGTTGGCTCAGCATCCGGATCCATCGCCCGCTCCAGAGCCGCAAACAGATGACTGACACTGCCATAACCATCACTGTTCACTATCCGATAGGCCATTAAGGTCGCTTCAGGCGCATAACCGTTAAATTCCGCTGATTTTGCCGCGATAATGCCGGCAACCGCAGTGCCATGACCATAATTGCGGTCGGCGATTTCCAGCGGATCAGCGTCATTATCGACAAAATCATACCCGTCGCTGACCTTGCAATTGCTGCCGAGGCAACCGCCTAAAGCGGGGTGACGGTAATCCACACCGGAGTCCAGCACCGCTACCCTGACGCCTTTGCCGGCATCGGCAGGATTTTGCTGATTGGTGGTTGCCATCGCCGCCGCTTTGCGGATGTCATCAGATTCAACCGACTGGGAGTTAGACTGCACCACACCGTCCGGCCACACCGCTTTGACTCCGGGAATTTGTGCGACCTGACTGGCCTGGGCGGCGGTCATTTTGACCACTAACAGGTTTGACACTTGCTGCAGCCGCGTTTGCACGACCGCCTGAGGAACCCGGCTGAGTATAGCGATTTCAGCATTGCGCTGACTGTCCTGTACCTGCAAGCGGGCGTTTGCCCAGTCTCCCTGACTGATACTCCTGTTTGGTATGTTTTGCGCGGCCAACTGCGCCGTTGCGACTTGCATTTGAGGAGCCTGCAACTGCGTCAGCATGTCAGGCTGCTCCAGCTCTACCAGATATTGCTCTGCCTGATGCACGCTGAGTGCTTGCGAGTGTTGGTCCAATTGATAAAGGCCTGGTGCCAGACCATGCAGCCGCTCTGACATGGGGACTTCGGCAGCATTAACGGTAAAAACGCATAAACCGGCGGACAACAGCAGCATAGCGCCACGTTGGAAGTGGTACATATCAACATCCTTGTGTATTACCACATTGCGACGACATTGCAGTAACAAATGAGGGATAAAAGCAATTTATCTACGAAAATTGCAACAATAAGCCCAATATACCGAAGATTATCGGCTGATGCCAGTTGCTGGACCTGTCATGCCAAGCAGTATTATTTCCGTTACAATAACTCCTCTTCCCAGCGCCGGAGCCCCAGATGTCTGTTTCTGCTGAACCGAATTTCCCCACTATTGCCGACTATGTTGGCCAGACACCGCTGGTGCGGCTGCAGCGCATGGCGGCGCATACCCAAAGTACCGTGTTACTGAAGCTTGAAGGCAATAACCCGGCGGGTTCAGTCAAAGATCGGCCTGCTCTTAACATGTTAAACGCCGCCGAAGCGCGCGGTGATATTCAGCCTGGCGACACCATCATCGAGGCGACCAGCGGCAATACTGGCATTGCACTGGCAATGGCAGCGGCGATCAAAGGTTACAAGATGGTGTTGATTATGCCGGATAACGCTACCGCCGAGCGCAAAGCTTCGATGCAGGCATATGGTGCCGAACTGATTCTGGTCACCAAAGCGCAGGGCATGGAAGGCGCACGCGATCTGGCGTTGCAAATGCAGTCAGAGGGCAAAGGCAAAGTGCTGGACCAGTTTAATAACCGCGACAATCCGGCCGCGCATGTCAAAAGCACTGGCCCGGAGATCTGGCAACAAAGTCATGGCCTTATCACGCATTTCGTCTCCAGTATGGGCACTACCGGCACCATTATGGGCGTCTCTACCTATCTGAAACAGCAAAACCCGATCATTCAGATTGTCGGTTTACAACCGTCGGAAGGCAGTTCAATTCCGGGCATCAGGCGCTGGCCAGAGGCTTATCTGCCGGGTTTTTATGAAAAAAACCGCGTTGATCTGGTGCTCGATGTCAGTGAAGCCGATGCAGTCGCGACCACGCGGCGTTTAGCGCGCGAAGAAGGTATCTGTGCCGGCGTCAGCTCCGGCGGCGCTGTGTTCGCGGCGCTGCGCTTAGCAGAACAAAATCCCGGCGCAGTGATAGTGGCCATTATCTGTGACCGTGGTGATCGTTATTTGTCCTCTGGTTTGTTTGATTATTAGGGAATGATGTGACTTTTGAATGGATGGCCTCTTTTCAGGCGATGGCGCTTTCTGCAGCCCTGTGCTGGGCTATGGGCAGTTTAATTTCGGCACCAGCTTCTGCGCATTTAGGTGCTTTTGCTTTTACCCGCTGGCGCATGACTTTTGCCAGTCTGTTGTTATGGTCGGTGGCAGTTTACAGCGGCAGCTGGCAAACCCTGCCGGCAAATCAGCTCTGGTTACTCGCAGCTTCCGGCATGATCGGTATTTTAATTGGCGATACGGCATTGTTCGCCTCGATGAACCGGTTAGGGCCCCGTCGCGCCGGCGTATTGTTCGCCACCCACGCGCTGTTCTCTGCAATCTTGGCCTATCTGTTTTTAGGTGAAACTTTATGGGGCTGGACACTCATCGGCTCAGGTCTGCTGGTCAGCGGCGTAATGTGTGCCATTTTGTTTGGCAAAAGAGCCAGTGAACAGCATCACTGGGAAACGTCCAGCCATCAGCTGGGTATTGGTATTGGCCTGGGCTTGTTGTCGGCCTTGTGTCAGGCTGTCTCGACTTTAATGCTGAAACCCTTGATGGAAACTAATATCGACGCTATCGCCGCTTCGGCAGTGCGGATGACCACTGCGCTTCTTTGTCATTTACTGCTGTTATGGCTGGGTTTTAAAGTCGCCCGGACTTATCTGCCGATGACCAAAAAAGTGCTGGGCATGGTTGCTTTTAATGCGCTGTTGTCGATGGTGATTGGTATGACACTGATTTTGCAGGCATTAAAACTTGGCGACGCCAGTCTGGTCGCGATGTTGTCGTCGGTCAGCCCGGTTCTGGTGTTACCGCTGCTCTGGCTGGTGTACAAACGCCGCCCCGCCGCCGGCGCCTGGTTAGGCGCAGCTTTAACTGTGGGCGGTACTGTGTTGATTTTGCTGCATTGATTGCTGACGGCTAATCGATAGACTGATCAGATACTTGCGGCCGACGCTGCCGGACTTCGGCCAGGCCGCTTTGGTCAAAACCGCCAAAGGCGGAATGGTGAATAGCCCAATACACAGCGGAGAAAAAAGGCCCGAGGATTAAGGTGGCAAGAGCCCAATACCTTGGCTGGACCAGCCAGCAACGACTACCATTTTGCTGCCCGCGCCGGGCCGCCTGAAAAACGCCCACCGCAAACACCAGATGAACTATCGCCATCGCCAACACGAAAAAAAACATCAGCGAAGTCGGAAAAGCCTGAAAGCCGAGAGAATTCATATGCATCCTTGTAGAGTTGTTCCCAAAATCGCAAGACTCTATCTGAATCAAGCAGCACTTTCAACCTAATGAAGTCGTAGGCAGCTTTAAAGCGCGGCCTCTGTCAATAATGCTTCCACTTGCTGTTCAGCGTGCTCAACCTGACGCCGCACCAGCGGCAGCTGATTGCGGTGTAA
>CAMLNG010000320.1 GCA_946481195.1 uncultured Chromatiaceae bacterium | reverse complement strand
GATGATGGAAGATTATGGTTTTGGTCTGTCCAAACGCCGTGTCACTTTATCAACTTCCGGTGTGGTGCCGGCACTGGACCTGTTAAAAGACAAAATCGATGTCGCGCTGGCTATTTCGCTACACGCACCGAACAACCAGCTGCGTGATGAGCTGGTGCCGGTTAACAAAAAATATCCGATGGAAGAATTCCTCGCTGCTGCTAAACGTTATGTCGATGGTTCCCGCGCCAATGACAAAGTGACTGTTGAGTATGTGATGCTCGAAGGTATCAACGACAGCATGGACCAGGCGCATGAGCTGGCGAAGGCACTGAAAGACACCCCATCCAAAATCAACCTGATCCCGTTTAACCCTTATCCGGGCTCACCTTATAAACGTTCGAGCAATTCCCGTATCGATCGTTTTAATAAAGTTCTGCAGGAATATGGCTTTACTGTCATAGTGCGCAAGACCCGCGGCGACGATATTGACGCTGCCTGTGGGCAGCTGGTCGGTGATGTCATCGACCGCACCAAACGTCTGGTGAAAAAACAGATGAAAGGTGAGGAAATTTCAGTAAAAATGGTCTGAAAAGACAAGGACAGGCAATCAGTTATGCGTTTTAGTTGGCTTGCTGGTATTGGACTCTGTAGTACGCTGCTGTTTGGCTGCGTCTCGGAGTCAACTATTGTCGACAGCAAAGTGCCTGGCGAACGTCCGACCGACAACAAGCAGATTGCCCGTACCCGCTTGTCGCTGGGGCTGAATTACCTGCAACGTGGCGAAACCTCGCAAGCCCGCTTTAATCTGGAAAAAGCCCGTGAACTGGCGCCGGACATGCCGGAAGTCGATAATGCTCTGGCGTATTATTATCAGCAGGTCGGTGAGTTTGAACAGGCGGAAGATGCTTATCGTGACGCCCTGCGTAAAGACCACAATAACGCCGACACTTATAATAATTTTGGTGCTTTCCTTTGCCAAATCAATAAGTTTGACGAAGCCGAAGAGTTGTTGCTTGCCGCAGTAAAACGCCCTGGTTATATCCGGGTGGCCGACAGCTACGAAAATCTGGCATTTTGTGCTTTGGGCCGCAAAGACTTTGAAAAGTATCAGCAATATCTGGAACAGGCACTGCGCCACAACGGCGTGAAGCATTCAATTGTCTACAATCTGTCGGTGTTGAACTATGCCAAAGGTGATTTAGAAAAAGCGCGGATTTGGCAAAAACGCTTGCAAGAGCTTGGGCAAGTGTCGCCAGAAGCAACTTTGCTGCGTTATATGATTGCCTATCAGCTCGACGACAAGACCGAGCAACAAACCACAGAAAAATTTATGTTATCCGTGTATCCGACCGCGCCGGAAACTGCCTGGATGCTGTCGGCCGATTTCAGTGCCTCGGCGCCGGAAAAATTACGCCAGCAATACAAAGCAAGTTTGCTTGGTCTGGAGCCGGCGGATTTGGTGGCAAAACCGGCCGCGACGCCGAAAATTAAAGTAGTTAAACGTAAAACCGGCTTAACGCCTGAATCCGAAGCATTTGGTTTAAGTACTGAGACTGGCCCACAGTTGATGGAGCGAACGCCCGAACCTGCAATTTCTGCAGCTGCTTCAGGTGCGACCGCTACGACCACCCCTGTGGCTGCTGAACCGGGTGTTGTGGCGCTACCGACTGCACCAGCCGAAACTTCAGCCGGCACAGCGGCCACTGAAACCAAAGCGCAGACACCTGCCACTCACAAGGTGCAATACGGCGAGACGTTATTCCGCATCGCCAGTAAATACCGCCTTAGTGTTTCGGAATTGCAACGGCTGAATCAGTTAACCGATCCTGCTGATCTTAAAGCCGGGCAAGAGCTGCGATTGTCTGATGCACAGCAAATTCCGCGCGAATATCAGACGCTGGATGGCGACACTTTATTTAGCATCGCCTACAAATTTAACCTCGAGCTGGCGCAACTGGCGGCCTGGAATCAGTTGCCGGCAGATGCGGCGTTGACCCCGGGCCAGACGATTCTGTTGCATGCCCCGGTGGAGACTGATCTATGACGTCGCCGCTCGGTTTTGCTGACGCCGGCGCGCTGCTGCGCCAACGCCGGGAAGCTTTAGGCCTGAGCCTGGAGCAGGCTGCGGCGCAGCTGAATCTGAAAGCCGTGGTGATCCGGCAGCTGGAAAGCGGTCAGTGGGACCCGCAGGTGGCACCAACCTTTATCCGCGGTTATCTGCGCCATTATGTGCGTTTGTTGAAACTGGATGAGACTGAGCTGCTGGCACAGTTTGATCAGCAACTGGCGACGCTGCCTCAGGCCAGTGCGACGATGCACAGCTTCTCGAATAAGGCCAGCCGCGACGCTGCTGAAAGCCGATTCATGCTGGCGACTTATTTTCTGCTGGTGTTATTGATTGGTTTGTTTCTGATCTGGTTCTGGCAAACCCATATGCTGAATGAGCAGCCGGTGGCCATGTTGCCGGAGTCTGAAAACCAGGTAGTCAGCGCAACACCGGCATCCGGTCAAAGTGCTGTTGTGATCACTGCGCCTGAGGTGACGCCGTCATCGCAGGCCGGCGCAACGTCCGTGATGCCTGAGACCGTCGTGCCGGCAGCGACAACTACAGATGCAGTCAGCCCGCAACAATCCCCGGCGAGCATAGCAGGTACCGCGGCAGACACGCCGGCTTTGGTTGCCACAGAGATCAATCAGCCGGGGCTACAGGCGCGCCCTGAAGCGACCACGCAAACTGCAACCCCGCAAGCCGCCGCAACGCCAGCGACAGACGGCGTCACCGACGCAGCCAGTGATTTGGCAAACTCAGGCGCAGGCAACAACGTTACCGTCAGCACGCCAGAGATGACACCAACCGGCGCAGAGCCCGAAGTTGCTGCAGGGATGCTGACTTTACAGCTGCAATTCAGTGCGCAGTGTTGGGTCGCAGTGACAGATGGCAGTGGCAAACGTCTGGCGTATAACATGCAAAATGGTGGTCAAAGCCTGACGTTGACAGGCGTAGCGCCGTTAAAAGTTACTTTCGGTGATCCTACTGCGGTCTCTGCCTCGCTCAGTGGGAAAGCTCTTGATTTATCAGGCTATAAGCAAGGTCAGGTCGTGCGCCTGACACTAACCGGGTCCGAATAAGATGTACGCTGAAAATCCAATTATCCGTCGCAAATCCAAACAAATTCGTGTCGGTTCTTTATTGATTGGTGGGGATGCGCCGATTGCGGTGCAGTCGATGACCAATACCCGCACCACAGATGTTGATGCCACTGTCGCGCAAATTCGAGCTATAGCCGCCGCCGGTGCTGATTTAGTGCGGGTGTCAGTGCCGACGATGGACGCGGCCGAAGCATTTAAACTAATCAAACAACAGTCGCCGATCCCTGTGGTAGCCGACATCCATTTTGATTACCGCATTGCGTTGCAGGTAGCCGAATACGGTGCCGATTGCCTGCGGATTAACCCGGGTAATATCGGCCGCGAAGACCGCATCCGGGCTGTGGTTGACGCTGCGCGCTTTCATAATATCCCGATCCGGATTGGTGTTAACGGCGGTTCGCTGGAAGCGGATATTCAGGAAAAATATGGCGAGCCGACACCAGCCGCTTTGGTTGAATCGGCAATGCGCCATGTGGATATCCTCGACCGCCTGAACTTTGACCAATTTAAAGTCAGCGTCAAAGCTTCGGATGTGTTTCTGGCCGTTGGCGCCTACCGCCTGCTGGCAAAACAAATCGAGCAACCACTGCATCTGGGCATTACTGAAGCCGGTGGCGCCCGCGCGGGTGCGGTCAAATCCGCTATCGGTTTAGGCATGTTGCTGGCCGAAGGCATCGGCGACACGCTGCGGATTTCGCTGGCGGCCGACCCTGTAGAAGAAGTGAAAGTCGGTTTTGATATTCTGAAATCGCTGCGCATTCGTTCGCGGGGTATTAACTTCATCGCTTGTCCAAGTTGTTCGCGGCAGGAATTTGATGTGATCAAAACCATGAACGAGCTGGAACAGCGGCTGGAAGATGTGGTCGACCCACTGACCGTATCTGTGATAGGGTGCGTGGTCAACGGGCCGGGCGAGGCACTGATCTCTGACCTTGGCGTGGCGGGTGCCAGCAAAAAAAGCGGTTTTTATCTCAAAGGCGAACGGCAGAAACTGCGGATCGATAATGAATCTGTCGCCGAACAGCTGGAGCAGCAGGTACGGATGTATCTTGCCGCGCAGAAGCAGCTGATCGATGTAAAAAACGTAGAATAAATTCAAGATATTCAGGTATTTAAGTGTCTAAAGAAATTCAAGCTATCCGCGGAATGAACGATTGTCTGCCGCAGGATACCCCGGTGTGGCAATATGTTGAGCAGATGATCCGCCAGACCGTTAATAGCTACGGCTATGACGAGATCCGTTTCCCTATCGTCGAAATGACCGAGCTGTTTAAGCGCTCTATCGGCGAAGTCACTGACATCGTTGAAAAAGAGATGTACACCTTTGCCGACCGCAATGGCGACAGCCTGACATTGCGCCCGGAAGGTACTGCCTGTTGTGTCCGCGCCGGTATCCAGAATGGCTTACTGTACAATCAGGAACAGCGGCTGTGGTACATGGGCCCGATGTTCCGCCATGAACGGCCGCAAAAAGGCCGTTACCGCCAGTTCCACCAGTTCGGTCTGGAAGTGTTTGGCATGCAGGGCCCGGATATTGATGCCGAAGTGATTCTGGTTTCTGCCCGTCTGTGGCAACAGCTTGGCCTGACACCTTATGTGCGG
>CAMLNG010000319.1 GCA_946481195.1 uncultured Chromatiaceae bacterium | reverse complement strand
GAAGTCCACAATATCACGCCGAAAAATGTTACTGTGATCTCGGTCCGTCAGCCGCATGCGCTGGGTCTTGGCCACGCGATTTTATGTGCAAGGCCTGTCGTGCGGAATCATCCATTTGCGGTGTTGCTGCCGGACGTCATTATCGATCAATATCGCTGCAATCTGAAAAAAGACAATCTGGCGGAAATGATTCAGCGTTATCAGCAAACCGGCCATAGTCAGATTATGGTGGAGCCGGTTCCGGCAAAACTGGTGAATCAATATGGTATTGTCGATGTCGACGGTGCAGTCTTACAGGCTGGCCAGAGTGTCCAGGTGCGGGACATGGTGGAAAAACCAGATGTGGACGAGGCCCCCAGCAATCTGTCGATCACCGGCCGTTATGTGCTGTCACCGGCGATTTGGGATTTACTTGAATATACGCCGCCCGGTGCCGGCGATGAAATTCAGCTGACAGACGGTTTACACCAGTTACGGTTGCTGGAAACCATCGAAGCTTACCACATCAAAGGCAAATCGCATGACTGTGGCAGCAAAATTGGTTACGCGCTGGCAAACGCCGAATATGCGCTGAATTCGTCTTTTGGTGCTGAGTATAAAGCCCGTTTAATGCAATTGCTGACGGAATAATCTATGAATGTAACGATTTTTGGTACGGGCTACGTCGGGCTGGTGACAGGTGCCTGCCTGGCTGATATGGGTCACCACGTGCTTTGTGTGGACGTGGATAACGCGAAAGTAGAAGGACTGAAAAGAGGGGTGATCCCGATTTATGAGCCGGGCCTTGAAAGTATTGTCACTGCCAACGTTGCGGCAGGCCAGCTCAGTTTCACTACCAGTGCGGCAGAAGGGGTTGCCCATGCCGAGATCCAGTTTATTGCAGTCGGCACACCGCCGGATGAAGACGGCTCCGCCGATTTAAAATATGTGCTGGCAGTGGCTACTTCTATTGCCAGCCACATGACTACAAATAAAGTGATTGTAAACAAATCTACTGTCCCTGTGGGGACAGCTGACAAAGTCACAGCAACAGTACGGCAAGTACTGCAAAGCCGCCAGGCTGACATCTCCTTTGAAGTGGTATCTAATCCTGAATTTTTAAAAGAAGGTGCGGCAGTGAATGACTGTATGAAGCCGGACCGCATTGTGATTGGCAGTACCAACGCCAACAGTATCAGTCTGATGAAAGAGTTATATGCGCCTTTTAACCGTAATCACGACCGGATGATTGTGATGGACGTGCGCTCGGCCGAGCTGACCAAATATGCCGCGAACTGTATGTTGGCAACCAAAATCAGTTTTATGAATGAAATGGCCAATTTGGCAGAGCGGCTTGGCGCAGACATTGAGCAGGTGCGGCTTGGGATTGGGTCAGATCCGCGCATTGGCTATCATTTTATTTACCCGGGTTGCGGATATGGTGGCAGTTGCTTCCCAAAAGATGTCCAGGCGCTGATCCGTACCGCTGAGCAAATAGGCTATCAGCCGCAGGTGCTACAGGCAGTTGAAGCAGCCAACGAAATGCAAAAGACCGTTTTATTTCAGCGGGTTATCACTGAGTTTGGTGCAGATCTTTCCGGCCGTACTTTCGCATTGTGGGGCCTGAGTTTCAAACCTAATACCGACGATATGCGCGAAGCTGCCAGCCGGGTGCTGATGGAAGCATTATGGGCGGCCGGCGCGACTGTACAGGCCTTTGACCCTGAAGCGATGGAAGAAACACAGCGTATTTATGGCCAGCGCAGTGATCTGAAACTATGTGGGACTAAAGAGGCTGCGCTGAAAGATGCGGACGCGCTGATTATCTGTACGGAGTGGAAAAACTTCCGTGCCCCGGATTTCACGGCATTAAAAACCGCATTGAAGCAAGCAGTGATCATTGACGGACGTAATATGTACGAGCCGGCACAGCTCAAACGCGAAGGGTTCCGTTATTTTGCAATAGGCCGGGCCGACAGCGTAAAAAAATTCAATTAACATCAATCGTCAGCTTGGGCTGACATGCGACGTAGCCGGAGTTTAACTGCGGCTACTTTTTTGCAGCGGCAAGGACAGGGACATGCTGAAATATTTAGTCACAGGTGCCGCAGGCTTTATTGGCAGTAAAGTCGCCGAAGAACTGGCTTGCGCCGGCCATCAGGTGGTTGGCATCGACAACCTGAATGAATATTACGACCCGGCGTTAAAGCAAGCCCGGCTGGCGCGTATCCAAGGCCGGCTGCAACAACAATCAGCGTCTACAAACTTTCGTTTTTTCAAACTCGACATTGCAGACCGCACCGCGGTTGCCTGTTTATTTGCTGCTGAGCAATTCGACCGGGTGATCCACCTTGCGGCACAGGCCGGCGTGCGATATTCCATCGACAACCCAATGGCTTATGTCGACTCCAATCTGGTGGGCATGATGACCATCCTGGAGGGCTGTCGCCACCACAAAGTGCAGCATCTGGTGTATGCAAGCTCCAGCTCAGTATACGGCAATCAGCAAAAAGTACCTTTTAGTGAAACAGATCCGGTCGATACACCAGTCTCGCTGTATGCTGCAACTAAAAAAGCCAACGAACTGATGGCGCATACCTATAGTCATCTTTATCAGTTGCCCACCACAGGCCTGCGGTTTTTTACAGTATACGGGCCCTGGGGCCGGCCTGATATGGCACCGTGGAAATTCACCCAGGCCATTCTTGAAGGGCGCGCCATTGATGTATACAACCACGGTCAATTACAGCGCGACTTTACTTATATCGATGATATTGTTGAAGGTGTCTTGCGCATCCAGTCTTGCATTCCGGGCAGTGCCGGTTATCCGCAGCAGCAGCCGAACAACCCATATTATGCGCTGTATAACATCGGCAACAATCAACCGGTAGCACTGGAAGATTTCATCAAGGCGATTGAGCAGGCCGCCGGAGTGAAATCACAGAAAAACTATCTGCCGATGCAGGATGGTGATGTTTACCAGACTTATGCAGATGTGGGGTTGCTGCAGCATGCGACCGCGTTTTCACCTGCTACTTCATTGGCGCACGGCATACAACAATTTGTTGATTGGTTTTCGCATTATCAGCGCAGTCTAAAGCACTGAGCAGTTCTGGCAGGTGAGTGTGTTGGCCAATTATCACAAAGGCGCAGTCTTTATGCTGGCGGAAAAGCTGTTCAAAATGGCTTCTCAGCTGCTGATATTGGTGTTGATGGCCAGGGTGCTGCCTCCTCAGGAACTTGGCCAGTTGATGTATTGCTTTGCACTGGCTTCCATCTTTCTGTTTTTAAATCAGTTAGGGCTCGATACCTTGCTGGTGAAAAAATTTATCGACCACTGGCGGAAAAAAAGCTCTCTGCTGTGGCATGCATTTGCTGCCAGGTTGCTGGCGGCGTTACTTTGCGTGTTGCTGGTCAATCTGCTGGGCTTCTGGCTGGTTGAACCTGCGCAGCGCACGCTGTTGTTTTGCATCTCTTTGTATCATCTGTTTTTACCCTTCAGCACCTTTGAGTGGTTTTATCAGGCTGAAGGGCGCAGTGACCGTGCCGCAATTGGCTTAATACTGGGCCAGCTGGCGGGCTTGTTTCTGCGGCTATATGCCATTTTTTATCAGCCGGATTTAGTTATTTTTGGTGCTGCTTATGTATTGGAAGCTGCGGTAACCGCCATTGTGTATCTTGCGATGGCCAGGCAGGACAAGCTAGGCAAACCCAGAGTTTTATCAATGCAGCGCATGGAAAAACTGACGCGTGAAGCTTTTCCGCTGATGATTTCCGGTGCTGTGATCCTGTTATATATGAAAATCGATCAGGTAATGCTTGGGTATTTGGCTTCAGAAGCTGAAGTTGCTTATTACGTCGCAGCAACCCGGCTCAGTGAAGCCTGGTATTTTGTTGGATTGACGTTGATTGCAGTCTACATTCCGAAGATATTAGCGGAAACAAGAGACAGTGAGATTGAGAAAAAACAATCATATATTGGGCTGTTAGGGGCAACATTATTTTGGTCTGCTGTTGTGTTGGCGGTTTTTACGGCATTTTTTTCTAATCAATTAATTCATTTTTTTTATGGCTATGATTACCAAAATTCCGCACTGGTACTGGCGATAAGTATATTCTCTGTTCCGTTTGTTTATATCGGAGCTCTATCTAGTCGTTATTCGCTGGAGATGAACGACAGGTTGATACTTTTAAAAAGGTCAGTAATATCTCTGAGTCTTAATTTGACATTAAATATGGTGTTTATCCCTATATATGGCGCGACAGGGGCTGCAGCTTCTTCATTGATTAGTCAGATTTTTTCCGGAGTTCTCTCTCAGTTTATCTTGTTGGGTAGAAAAAATTACTTCACTCCTGTGTTGTTTTCAATCTTCACTATCCGGAGGTTAAGTTGATATTTCTATCATTCTCCTTCTTGCTGCTGTCTTTCTACTTTGCTAAAGAGTATTTAGTAAGGAAAATGACATTTGAATTATCATTCTTTTTTGCTGGATTTTATTTTCTCTACATACCTTTGTTGTATGTTTCAGTTTTTGAGTATTTGCCAATTCCAATGGAGTTTAGCGGCACTCGGATACCTGATATTTTCCTCGATAAATACGAAGTAGAGATTCTTGCGGTTTCTGCTTTTTGGTTTTTGATGAATTTCTTTATATTTTTTATTAATCGTGCGACACCAACTTCGCAAAATATTACAGGAAAAGATGTTTCTCCGAGGCTCGTTTTCTCAATTTTCTTTTTTTACGAAGTATGTGCAATACTACTGTTCGTT
>CAMLNG010000318.1 GCA_946481195.1 uncultured Chromatiaceae bacterium | reverse complement strand
GCAGTTAGTGATGAATCCGCAGCAGTTTGACGTCATTGTTACTACTAATCTGTTCGGTGATATTCTGTCAGATCTCTGTGCCGGTCTGGTTGGTGGTCTGGGTATGGCGCCTGGCGCCAATATCGGCAAAGATTGTGCAATTTTCGAAGCTGTTCACGGCAGCGCGCCGGATATCGCCGGTAAAAACCTGGCAAACCCAAGCTCAGTGATTCTGGCCTCAATTCAAATGCTGGAATACCTCGGCATGAAAGATAAAGCGCAAAAAATTCTGGCGGCGGTAACTGATGTGATTGCCAGCGGCGACCGCACCACCCGCGACCTCGGCGGCACGCACGGCACCACTGATTTTACTCAGGCGGTACTGGAGCGGCTCTAACTGCGGTTTGATAACACGAGGCTGCCATTGCGCAGCCTTTTTTGTCGCAAAAATCCGGCCAATCACAGCGAATGCTGATTTACCGCAAACCGCTGAATATTTGCTATGGTAGATTCTGCAACAGCCACAATCAGTTAGCGGGAGCCCGGCATGAATTGGTTTTCAAGTCTGTATACCACGATCGAACGCACCTTTTTTGATAGTCTCAGTAAAAAAATCATCGGGAATATTGGCTTTTTAACCGTCATTTTCTGGTTAGCGCTGTATTTTGCTTACCCGGATACCGGAGGTGCCAGTAGTGCCTGGTGGACGACTCTGTTAATGGGCACCGCAGCCTTTCTGTTTACGATTGGTTATTTGATTTATCTGATAGTGCGGCCAGTGCAGGCATTGGTGCAGGCACTGCAAAAAGCTAACCAGAAAGGGACTGATTTAAACCATCGTCTGCCCGCTTTTACCTATGATGAATTCCGCACTTTATCCGAAGAATATAACCAGTTTGTCAGCCAGCTGGCTGATTTACTGACTCAGTTGCATCACCAGGCCCAGCATACTCATCAAATCAACGAGCAAGTCAGCAGCGCCGTCAAAACCACGCGCAGCCACCTGCAGGCAACTGAGCAGCGCAGCGAAAAAATCCGTACTGAAAGCGACCATGTGCTGGATCAGCTGGCGGCCATTGTCAGCACCGGCGATCAGATGAATCAGATTGCCCAGACCACAGTGACCAAAGCAGCAGATGCCAGCAGCGGCATGCAAACCATCTCAACTCAGTTATCCGGCATAGTGCAATTGCTGGAAACCTTTGGTGCGACCGTGGAAGGCCTACAAAAGAATTCAGAAAATGTGCGGCAAATTCTGCAAATGGTGGAGAATTTCTCCGATCAAACGAATTTACTGGCGTTAAATGCCGCCATAGAAGCGGCCCGGGCCGGTGACGCCGGCCGCGGTTTTGCAGTTGTCGCTGACGAAGTCCGGACCCTGGCTGCGAAGGTCAATGAGGCCACCCGGCAAATTTCCGGCTTTCTGAATGATATGGAACGACTGGTCCGCGACACTCGGGCCGAATCCGAACGGCTGAATGAACAGGCCGGACAGGCTCAGCAGTCCATTGGACTGACCGCCAGCGAGTTTGCTCAACTGCAAACGCAACTGACACAAGCTAAACAGGGCGTGCAGCAGATCACTGGCTCTGTGCTGGATCTGGAGCAAAGTTATCAGCAAACACACCAGCATCTGAGTGCCATCGAGCAAGGCACTACTGATGCTTATCAGCAAATGTCGTCGATTGAAACCGCCGGACAGACCCTGTTAAAAGCCACGGCAGAAACTCAGCAGCAGCTTGGCAGATTCGCTCACTAATACTTTTTCAGCCCTGCGCTAATGCCTGTACTAGCTGTAAAACCGCCGGATGCGTTAATTTACGCTCCGGCGAAATCGCGTAAAACACCTCTTTGACCTGGTCAGTACGACCAATGACTTCTACTTCATATTGCCGGCAAATAGCGGCTTCAATCAGGCTAGGCGCAGAAAACACCCCGAGGCCCTGCTGACCAAAAGCTTTCATCAGTGCACTATCATCAAACTCGGCCACAATCTGACCGCTGACCGCGTGCTGGGAAAACCAGGCATCCAGACGCTGGCGGATAATCGACCTTTTACTTTGCAGCAATAACGGCTGTCGATGCAGGCAAGCCGGAAAACTGACAGGCCGCAACCGCGCGGCTAAGGACGGACTGGCAAAAAAACTGGTGCCGGATTCGACGATTTGATGACTGTATGCCTTTAACGGACTGGATGGTGACAACGGCTGATCCGTTAATACTAAATCCAGTTTATTTAACGCCAGATCAGCCAACAACTGACTCTGTTCGCCCTCAACACAAATCAGCCGCAGCTGCTCAGGCAAGGTAAATACCGGCCGCAACATTTCGTAAATAAAGGCTTTGGGCAGCACATCAGTGACTCCGACAGTAAAGGTCTGCCACTGCACACCGTGGTTGCCTTTTAACACAGCGCGCAGTTCATCACCTAAACGGAAAATGTCTTCCGCGTAACGATATGTGACACGACCAAGTTCTGTCAGGCCCCATTTTTTGCCATTTCGGACAAATAACGCTGTGCCGGTACTATGCTCTAATGCTGCCAGCTGCCCACTGATGGTTTGGGCTGTGACGTGCAGTTGTTCACTGACTCTGGCAATACTGCCCTCCTTTGCCACCAGATAAAAATAATACAACTGATTAAAATTGACCGGCGTCATACAATCACCATGTAAGTTATAAACTGATTCAGTATTAGATATATTCGATTTTACCGAATGACACAATCTTTGTTTTAATGCAGACAGTTTAAATCGGCTGGTAACAGCTTTACCCAAACCGGAGTGCATATGACGACATATCATCAACAGGCCTACAGTGGCGCTCTCGGCGTCGAACAGGCCAACAAAGTTCTGCGTAACACCTATTCACTGCTGGCGATGACACTGGCATTCAGTGCTGTCACCGCGGGCATCAGCGCCAGTATGAACCTGCCGCATCCAGGCATTTTGATCACACTGGTTGGTTATTTTGGTTTGTTGTTTTTCACTACCAAATTCCGTAACAGCGCTATGGGTCTGGTCGGCGTTTTTGGTCTGACCGGCTTTATGGGCTACACCCTGGGTCCTATTATCAATCGTTATCTGGCGCTGCCAAACGGTGGTGAAATTGTGATGCTGGCGATGGCCGGTACTGCCGCCATCTTTTTCGCGCTGTCGGCTTACGCGTTGATTAAGAAAACCAACTTCAGTTTTATGGGCAGTTTCCTAACCGTAGGCATCCTGGTCGCTTTCCTGGCCGGTCTGGGTGCCTTCTTTTTTGAGATTGCTGCGTTGAGCCTTGCCGTATCTGCGATGTTTGTGTTGCTGATGTCGGGCATGATCCTGTATCAGACCAGCGAAATCGTCCATGGTGGCGAGACCAACTACATCATGGCGACAGTCAGCTTGTTTGTGTCAATTTTCAACCTGTTCACCAGCCTGCTGCAGCTGCTGGGTTTTATGAGCAGCGATGAGTAACAGCGTTTTATTGTTCGACTTTTTCCAGTTCATGTTCCGTTAGTAAGACCCTTGAGCAACTCGACACCCGCTCTTTGCCCCCGTTTTCGGGGGCTTTTTTTTGCGGCTGTAAAAACAGACAAGTTCTGTTACAAAGCCGTGTCCGCAAAACCGCTGCCAGCACATGGCGAACCTGCTAACTTAGCTGCGGTTCTAACTATGGTTTTGCTGAGGTTCTGCTGGTGGTCTCCTTTGTAGTTACTTGCATCCAACATGGCGTAGTTTTGCTGCTGTTGAGTTTTGCTGCATTCGTGCGGGCAGATTCCGGTTATGCCGGCAATATTTATTACCAGACTTTTGGCAGCGGAACGCCGGTCTTGATCATCAATGGCGGACCAGGCCTGGACAGTGCCGGCTTTGAGGCCGTGGCAAAAACGATTGCGGCGCAAGGTTATCAGACCATCTTATTTGACCAACGCGGTACCGGGCATTCCAAGCTCAACAGCATTAATGCAGACACTATTCAGTTAGCGTTGATGGTGCAGGACATCGAACAGTTGCGCCAACACCTGCATATCGATAAATGGGTGGTATTAGGTCATTCTTTTGGCGGCATGCTTGGCGCAGCTTATGCGGCAAAATATCCACATCATATTGAAAAACTCATATTCTCGTCGTCGGGTGGACTGGATTTACAGTTTCGCGGACAAATCGCCGAAAGACTACTCAACAACCTGAGTCTGCAGGAACAAATCCGCATGCAGATGTATCAGCTGCGCCAACGCAGCGGCGATGACTCCGACACTACCCGCGACACCCTGGCCCAACTACGCGCCCGTGCTTATGTGGTAGACAAATCCAAAGCGCCATTAATCGCAGCCCGGCTAAAAGTCGTCGACATGAGCATAAATAGTCTGGTATTTGCCGATCTGGAGAAAATCAATTTTGATTTGAAGGCTGCGTTTAAACAGTTCAAGGCGCCAGTGCTGGTGCTGCAGGGTGAAAATGACATTATCAGCACTGAGACTGCTCAAACTATCGCCGGCAGTTTTTCCGAAGCTGAGTTAGTGCTGTTACCACAATGTGCGCATTATGGCTGGTTAGATCAGCCTGAATTGTATTACAGCTCGGTATTTCGTTTCTTAAAAGCTAACAAAGCGCAGCGCGCAACCGGTTGATATTCCAGTGACAGTGCCGTTGTGCATACTGCGGCCATGCTGAAAAACATTGACCCGCCGGTGAAAATCTATACACTGCGCCGCTCTTTTCCCTGCGCCGAGTAACCGATGAATCCGACTGAAATCCAGCTAAAACCTGAACTGCAACAAAACCTCAATGACCTGGGTTTTACTACT
>CAMLNG010000317.1 GCA_946481195.1 uncultured Chromatiaceae bacterium | reverse complement strand
AAAATCGAATTCGTCAGACAGTTCGTTCAGTACCCGCTCCACGCCTTCTTTGTGCAGTGCGTCTTTGTCGCGGGTTTGCGAAGCCGGCAGAATAAACAGGTTTTCTAAACGTTTGTCTTTAATCAGCGCCTGTTTCAGGTTGGCTTCACCGTTGATCACATTGACGAAATCAAAAACAACGCGACGCTCACAGCCCATAATCAGGTCCAGATTACGCAAGCCGATATCAAAATCGACGATCACGGTTTTGTGACCTTTCAGAGCCAGGCCAGTACCAATCGCCGCGCTGGTTGTGGTTTTACCGACACCGCCTTTACCTGATGTCACCACTATAATTTTTGCCATAGCACAAAGTCCTTAGAATAATTCTGCCAACATTAACTGTCCGTCCTGCAAACCAATACAGACTGGTTTCCCCCAGTAGTCACCTTGCAGGGTATCGCTTAACCAATAGTTACCGGCAATCGAGATTAACTCGGGTTGCATATTGTAACAATAAATCTTTTTCGAAGCGTCACCGCCGGCGCCGGCAATAGCTTTGCCCCGCAGTGCGCCATAAATATGAATGTTGCCATCGGCGATGACTTCAGCACCGGCACCTACTGTGCCGCGGATGATTAAATCTGCGCCTTTAACGTAGATTTGCTGACCGGAGCGGATATTGCCGTCGATGGTTTTGTTATCTGCGTTGATCACCGTCGGAGTGACCGGCGCCACTGGCGCAGGAGACGCTACCGGTTTTGCCGGCTCAGAAGTTTTACCAGCCTTTGGTGGCTGCAGCGCTGCAAGGCCTGCGGCATGAGCGGCCTTTTTTAAGCTGGCATCTGCGCCACAAACACCGACTAACACCAGCTGTAATTCGATGAATAGCTGCTTGATGGCGGCAAAGTCAGGCGTTTGTGTGCAGTTTTCAACGCTGATGACGACCGGAGCCTGAGTAAAAAAGCCGGGCGCCTGTGCCAGTTTATTGCTCAGTTCCTGTCGCAGCGTCGCTACAGAGAAATCCTGACAATACAACACAGATAAAGGAAACAAACTGCCTTTGAGTTCGATGCTTGGTTCAGACATAACAGCCATGTGCAAAAAAGTTGAAAAAGGGTGGTCCGCGCCAATTTCGTCAAACGCCGGAGCGACGTTTTTCAGGTTATACCCGCCGGGCATCGGTTCGCAGATTTAGCGCTTCATGGTATAGTCTGCGCCTTTGTTAGGCAAGTTACCCGGAACAGAATTTCTGCCATGCTGAGCGCAATTTATAAGAGCCCGAAAAAACCTGAAACTTACCTGTATGTGCTGCGCCGGGACGATTTCAGTCAGGTGCCGCCGGCTTTACTCGCTACTTTTGGCACGCCACAGCTGGTGACTGTGCTGGATTTAAGCAGCCGCGCCACATTAGCAGGCGCAGATCTTGTCAAAGTGCGGCAAATGCTGACCGATCACGGTTATTACCTGCAGTTGCCACCGCCGCCGGAAGACTTGTTAAAGGAACATAAGAACTGGCTGGACAGTCAGAACCGCCAGTGATGTTGTTTTAGAAAAGGATTAGTTGTTGAACAGAATGATTCTTATAGCGCTGTTGGCCGGGGCTGTGACTGCCTGTAGTCATGCCGGTACCAGTGACAGTGTTGCCGTCGCAGACAAAGCGGCCGTCGCAAATAAAGTTGCCGCCAGTCAGCCTGCTGCCAATAAATCAGCCGCAGCAAAAGCCGCTACGAAAAAAACTAGCGGAGCAGCCCAACCTGACGCCAGCGAAAAAAACGCGGCCGGCTTTCAGCTGTATGTCAAAGGGCTACGCCAGGAAGCGGAAGCGGCAGGTTATCCCAAAGCCTTGTTAGATGAAGTATTTCCGACCCTGAAGTTTCATCACACTGTGGTCAAGGCCGACAAAGGCCAGCCGGAGTTTGTCGAAACTTTAGATACCTATCTGCCCAAACGGGTCAATGCCCAGCGCATCAAAATGGCCCGCGAGGCCTATCAGAAATATCAGGCGGAACTAGCACCTATCAGTGCGCAATATGGTGTGCCGGCGCGGTTTATCGTTGCGCTGTGGGGGCTCGAAAGTGCCTTTGGCCGGATCACCGGCAATTATTCAGTGCCATCGGCATTAGCGACTATGGCCTATGAAGGCCGGCGTGAAGACATGTTTCGCCGTGAGTTTTTCCTCGCGCTGGATATTTTGCGTGAAGGCCACGTCCAATTTGCCAATATGAAAGGCTCCTGGGCTGGCGCTATGGGCCATACCCAGTTTATGCCAAGCGCTTTTATCAAATATGCGCAGGATGGTGACGGCGATGGTCACAAAGATATCTGGACCAATCGTCGTGATGCTTTTGCTTCTATCGCCAGTTACCTGAAAACTGAAGGCTGGCATAACGGCCAGAGCTGGGGCCGGCAGGTGCGATTACCGAAGAATTTTGATTACAGCCGGGTTATTCCGAAAGGCAGTAAAGACCGCGCGCAATGGCTAGACTGGTGGCAGGAGCGTGAATTACCGCTGAGCCAATGGCAAAAACTCGGTGTGCGTTTGGCTGATGGTTCGCCGCTGCCAAAGTCCGCACTCAAAGCCGCAGTGGTGATGCCGGATGATAAAGATGGCCGCGCTTATCTGGCGTATCCGAACTATCAGGTGCTGATGCACTGGAACAGATCTTATTATTTTGTCAGCAGCGTTGGTTATCTGGCAGACGAGATAGTCACAGCGCCTGCGAAGAAAACAGCGGCTAAACCAGCAGCAAAAACCGCAAAATGACGGAGCACTGATGCAGTATCAACACCAGGATCTACTCGGACAAGCCATTGATTTACCTGTTGGTAAAGTAGTCTGTATCGGGCAAAACTATCAGGACCATATCGCCGAGATGAACAGTAAAACCGCGCCGGATGCGCTGTTTTTCTTAAAACCTGCCACAGCGTTGCGTCATTTCAGTGCGCCACTGCGCATCCCGCAGGACCGCGGCGCAGTGCACAACGAAACTGAAATTGCGGTGTTAATCGGTCAGCCATTAAGCGCTGTGACGCCAGAACAGGTGATGGCGGCGGTCTGGGGTTATAGTCTGGCATTGGATCTGACGTTACGTGACGTACAGGCGGAACTCAAAAAACTGGGGCGGCCCTGGGATATTGCCAAAGGCTTTGACGGCGCTTGTCCGGTAGCTGGTTTTGTCCCGGCGACACAAATTGCCGACGCGCAGGCGCTGACCTTTAGCCTCGATGTCAACGGTGAGCGGCGCCAGACTGGCGATGCCCGGTTGATGATCCGTGGTATCGCCCAGATGATTAGCGAAATGTCCTTCTGGTTCAGCCTGCAGCCGGGCGACATAGTGCTGACTGGCACCCCGGCCGGTGTTGGGCCTTTGTTCGTCGGCGATCAGTTAACGCTGAGCTTAGATAATTATTTTTCGGTACAGAGCCAGGTGAGTCACACCCCGGTGCTGGCCGTACGGAGCGGCACATGAGCCTTGCAGAAAAATTCTGGGAAACCAAATCCCTGATGGAGATGAGCAACGAAGAGTGGGAAGCTGTCTGTGACGGCTGTGCTAAATGTTGCCTGAATAAATTTATCGACGATGAAGACGAAGAGGCTGAAGGCCCGACCGACTTTATCCGGGAAGGCGAAACGGTACATTTCACCAACATCGCCTGTCAGTATCTGAACAGCAATAAATGTGAATGTGACTGCTATGAGCTGCGCACTGTGCTGGTGCCGGATTGCGTCAAGCTGACCAAAGAAAACCTGAAAGACATCTTTTTTATGCCAACCAGTTGCAGTTACCGTCGATTGCAGGAAGGCCGTGGTTTACCCAGCTGGCATCCGCTGTTAAACGGTGGCAAAAAAAGCCTGATGCACAAAAAACAGATGTCTGTACGTAATAAAACCATTTCTGAGCGGGCCGTGCATATCAACGATTTTGAAGATCATATTGTGACCTGGCCGCTGAACGACTTAGATTAAAACCGCATTTACCAAGGAGTTTTGTGACGTGATGGATGCCAATTTCAATTGGATCGCTGAGCTGAAAACGCTGACAGAACATTACAAGCCGGAAATTGCCCAGCTGGTGATTTCAGGCATTGTGTTGTTGCTGTATGCCGTGTTGAGCCGCCGGATAGCGCCTTTTATTTACCGCACTATCGCCGCGACTATGCTGAAAGAGGAAATGAACCGCCGTGCCATGGTGGTGTTCCACATTCTGCTGTTCCTGTTGTTGGTGGTCGTGCTCAGTATTATCTGGGGCATTGATATCAAAGGCTTATTAGTTCTTGCTTCGTCGATGATTGCGGTCGTTGGTGTCGCTTTGTTTGCCGCCTGGAGTTTACTCAGTAACATCACTGCATTTTTTATCTTGTTAGGCCAGACAACTTTTGCCCAGGGTCGCACCGTGAAAATTATTGATGGCAGTAACGCCATTGAAGGCACTATTGAAGAAGTGAATTTATTCTCGACCACGCTGCGCACCAAAGAAGGTGAGTGTGTGGTGTACCCGAATAATCTGATTGTGTCGCGGCCAGTGTTTGTCAAAGAGCAGCAAAGTTGCAAAACACAGCTGGTAAAGTCCGCTGAACGTTGGCACGCCAAACGCGAGCTGGCGCTGAAACAGCGGCAAAAGCTCAAATCTATCAGTTAATAAAAAAACCGCCTTTTGGCGGTTTTTTTACATCTGTAATGCGGCCTTGCAGTGAACCTTGTTGGCGAGTTGCTTAGGGCGTGTTGATGTTTGGTGATTAAGTTTTGTTCGATTTGGCGGCGTTTGGGGCGCGAAACGAGGCGCGTGGCAT
>CAMLNG010000316.1 GCA_946481195.1 uncultured Chromatiaceae bacterium | reverse complement strand
TCATGGCAAAGCCAGCCGTACGTTGAAGGCGTACGCCTACAACAACAGAGGCGTGCAGAAGCTGAAGCAGCAGGACAAAGTGGGTGCCTTAGCTGACTTTCAGATGGCGGTTGAGCTAAATGCCGATGACATCACCAAGCACAATCTGTCGCTGCTGGTGAAACAACTGAACAGCAGCCCCAGCGCCGAATAAATCTGGCGGGGCTTGCAGGCTAACTTGCAGAGATAAAGGAGCGCATGATGATGAAAGCCAGCGAATCCATTTTGCTCAGTCAGACCAGCAATATCGCCTTGTGTTTGCGCGGGCTGTACCAGGAGCTGCTGAGCATAGTGCAACTGTGCCGCCACATCGCAGTCAGTCAGTGGGACCCGGAGCAGGAAAGACGTAAGCTCAGACTGCAAATGCGACAGCGTCAGCACTGAGGTACCGCACCGCTGAACAGCATGAACCCTGCGCCCGGCGCAGTTTGGTCAGGTGAGCCCGGCCAGCTGCGCCGTTTTTATTTCCCTGCAGACCGTCCGCCCGACGTGAAATAGTTGGGCCGCCTGTGCGCACATGGCATAATATCCGGCTCATCAGTTCAGACAGGCGGGTTCAACATGCGGATTTGTGGCGTAGATATCACTGGCAACGATGCCATTTTGTGTTTGATGGAATTTAAAGACGGCCTGATGTCCCTGCCGGATTGCCGCACCGTGCGCGTGCAGCTGGTGAAAGACCAGGAACTGGACAATATGCGCAAGTTCCAGTTCGCCATGGCCAAACTGGCTGAAGACTACAAAATCGAAAAATTTGTCATCCGTGAACGCGCGCAAAAAGGCAAATTCGCTGGTTCTGCGGTGGGTTTTAAAATCGAAGCAGCACTGCAGCTAATCCCAACAGTCGACACCGTGATTGCGACCAACGCGGCGATGAAGCTGAAACTGGCCGCCAATCCAATTCCGATTGATTTTAAAGAAACCGGCTTAAAAGGTTTTCAGGAAGTCGCTTTTACCACGGCGTACGCTTACCTGATTAATTAAGTCCGGGTGAACAATAACGCTGCAGGATGCGCCTGATTCAGAGTGCGGAGGTTCATATGCGGCTGCCAGGGCTTTTCGCCCATCCCGTTTTTTTTATTGCAGTGCTGCTGAGTGGCCTGCTGGCCAATACCTGGTATTGGCTGCATCAGCGCTCCGGCACTAATGCCTTTCAGTGGATTGGGGAGTCGGTCGACCGCGTGCCGACCCAACATCCTATGGTCGCCCTGACCTTTGACGACGGCCCACGCGGCAATGTGTCGCGCCGCTTGCTGACAGAACTGAACCGGCTGAATACCAAAGCAACGTTTTTTCTGGTCGGCCGGCAAATCAAACAACATCCGCAATTCACAGCCGAACTGTGGCGCAGCGGCCATCAGCTGGCGAACCATAGTTACGCCCACAAAGCGATGGATGACGGTAATTTGTGGCGCTTCTGGCAGGAAGTGCGTGACACCGACAGGCTTATTCGCCAATCCGGTTACAAAGGACCTATTCATTTCCGCGCGCCGATGGGCAAAAAACGCCTGGCCTTACCGCTGGTGTTGGCGCTGCAACAAAAGACCCATGTGCTGTGGGACGTCAACCCTCAGGATTACCTCAATACAGCGCCAGCAAAGATGATTGAGACGGTCCTCAAAAAAGTGCGGCCCGGCTCTATTGTGCTGCTGCATGACAGACCGAACACAGTTGCGGCTTTAGCCGGTATGGTCGAAGGCCTGCGCGCCAAAGGGTATCAGTTGGTCACTGTCGACCAGTTACTGGCAGCACAGCGGCGCTAAGCGAACGCCCCTTAACGCCGCGGCGTCGCCTGATTAGGCCGCGCCAATGTCAGGTTATCGTCGTGTTGGCTGTGGCAATACCACTGGCCACCCAGGCGCGCCAGCCAGTCAATCTGATCATGGCGGATGCGGCCTTCGCTGTTAAGCAGACTGTCATCGATATGCAGACACAACACTTTGGCCAGGATCAGGTCGCAAGCCGGCGCATCAAACGGATACGCGCTTACACTCACGCATTCACATTCAAAACAAACCAGACTGTGCGCCAGCCGCGGTGGCTGCACTTTTAACGCCGGTACTGTGGCGATTTGCAGCGCCTCGATTTCACTGACATCGGGCGCATAATCACCGGCGGTGGCGTTCATCAGCGCTAAGTCACCGGGGCTAACCAGATGCACCACCAGCTGGCCGGTCGCGGCGATATTGCGCGCCGTATCTTTTTGCCCACCACCGGCTTTGCGATTGACTGACAACATCAGCGTCGGCGGCGCATCACACACCAGCTGAAAAAAGCTGAATGGCGCCAGATTGCTCTGGCCGGTTTCGTTTAAAGTGCTGACCCAGGCGATAGGCCTTGGCACTATGGTGCCGGCCAGCAGCGGATACAGCTCGGCAGCGGTTAAAGTGTTACAGTCGAAAATCATGCGGCCGGTGCCTCGTTTTGCGCTGCTGCCGTTTTAGCGGCGGTGATTTTCTTCAGGTAAGCCTGCAAATCCTGCCGCACTTCCGGCAATAACAGATAAAGCGCCAGAATATTCGGCACCGCCATCAGGAAAATCATCGAGTCGATAAAATCGAATACCGCCAGCACATTCGGTACCGCGCCAATCGCCACCACCGAACAAATCAGCACTTTGTAGATGCGGATACTGTGTTTGGTTTCACCAAATAAAAAGCCCCAGCCTTTTTGGCCGTAATAAGCCCAGCTCACCACAGTGGAATAACCGAATAACAACAGCGCCACCATCAGCACTATCGGGAACCATTCGAATGCGGTAGCAAAAGCGTATGAAGAGATTTGCACCCCATCCAGGCCGGTCTGCAGATAAGCGCCGGTGATGACGATGAGCAGCGCCGAAATAGTACAAATCACCACAGTATCGATAAAGGGCTCCAGCAACCCGACAAAACCTTCAGACACCGGGTCATTGGTACGCGCCGCCGCGTGGGCAATAGGCGAGGAACCGATGCCAGCTTCATTAGAATAAGCAGCACGGCGGAAGCCCTGAATAATCACACCAATCATGCCGCCGTAGGCCGCTTCCGGCGCAAAAGCGCCTTTGAGGATAGTCCAGAGCGCGGCCGGAATTTCTGTGTAATTGAGGCCAATCACCGTCAGCGCACCGGCTAAATAAATCGCACACATCGCCGGCACCAGCTTTTCAGTGACACGGGCTATGCCTTTGATACCACCGATGATAACGAGGCCGACCAGCAGCGCGTAGATAAACCCAAATAACCAGGCGTTATCAAAACCTGTGACGGTTTTGACCTGAGAAAAACCCTGATTCACATGAACAAACCCAGCCGAGCCAAACACACATGCCAGTGCAAAAAAACCGGCCAGTATTTTACCAAGACGTGGCAGACCATATTTTTCCAGCGCGGCCTTGATGTAATACATAGGACCACCGGCGACAGTACCGTCCGGCAAAATCTGCCGGTATTTCACCGCGAGCGTACATTCAACAAATTTGGTGGTCATGCCCAAAAAGCCGGCCACTATCATCCAAAACGTCGCACCGGGCCCGCCTAGCGTGATGGCAACCGCCACCCCGGCAATATTACCGGTGCCGACAGTGCCGGACAGCGCCGCCGACAATGCCTGAAATTGCGTGATCTCGCCTTTATCCGCCGGGTCGGCATATTTGCCGCGCACCACGCGAATGGCATGGGCAAATCCACGAATATTGATAAACCGCAGATATAAAGTGAACACAATAGCGCCGGTAATGAGCCACAACACAGTGACCGGAATGGCGACGCCATCTACGTTAAACGAATAAAACACCACGCTCGCCAAAGCGCTGCTAAAGGCCTCAAAAGCCTGCTGGAAGCTAAAATCGCCGGACATCTGGAAATCTCTGGACGCAAAAACCAGCAGATTATCACACTGGTTCCGCAGCGCACTGCAACATCTCGTTATATCTCATCACTTTGTCGCAATTGCAGGTAGTTACAACAGGAAATGCGGCTGCTATTAGTCAGTCCGTAACATGAATATCAGCACCAAACATTGTTAACAATAACGGAAAATCGCTATCTATGACCAAGCTATTGATGAATAGCGCAAAAAACACACATAAACCTGTCTAATTATTTTACACTTCATTCCAAATGCCAATTTTAATGTATATAAATCAATGACTAAACAATTGGCCCTATTTTTGCCTGAAAGTAAAAATTTGTAAATTCAGAGAAAATAATGAAATTATTTAGAAGTTTAGTGATCGCAGCTGCAACTTTTTGCAGTTTTAATTCAATAGCAGGTGTAATAACGGTAAATAGCGTCGCAAACAAAGAGACACATTACTGGACATATGAAACTTTTGATGATGAGATTAAAGTCAATGATCAAACACTTCTGCTACCTAGCGTAACAACACAGTTCTTGTTAAATAGTCTCAAATTACAGAGTGTTTCCGTCGTTCTGGCTAAAGATGCCTCGTTTTCATTAGATTACGATAGTTGGACAGTTCGCTATGATGCTGAATTTGGGTTCCCGTTTGATAGTCCTGTCAATAAAACTCTGCAAGAGCTGTCTGGTTTTGATGCTGACCTATTTAAAAGTCGCCCACTCCAGTCTGGTATTATTGTCAATGGCAGAAAATTCGCTGACCGATATGGCTTTGGTGTAACACTTTATTTTGGCTATGAATTTTACCGATTGATTGATACCCCAAGTGGAGAAAAACATCTGGAATATGCCACACTTAGCACCAATTTGGGTTTTTACACTGAATCAGCAGCTCCTTATAACGATAGATTTGTTCCGGAATGGGC
>CAMLNG010000315.1 GCA_946481195.1 uncultured Chromatiaceae bacterium | reverse complement strand
TGCAACAAGTGCCGCAACTGTTGAAAACCGCTGTGGCAAAAAGCCTGTGCTGGCTGGTCGCCACCTTGCTGGTGTGTGCGGTGGTGCTGGCGAATTATCAGCAGTGGTTTGCTCCGGCGGTGCAAATACAGCCAGCTGCAATCAGCACTGATCAAAGCCAACAAGCCGGCAAGTTTATTGACATTAAAACGCTGGCCGATTTAGATGCACAATTAGCCGAAGCCAAAGCACAGAACCAGTATGTGATGCTGGATTTGTTTGCCGAGTGGTGTGTTGCCTGTAAAGAGTTTGAGCACATTACTTTTGCCGACGCCGGCGTCAAAACCGAAATGGCGAAAATCCGCTTACTTCGCATCGATGTAACTAAAGCTACGGAGCAGGATCAGCAGGTTTTAGATAAGTTTCAGGTGCTGGGATTGCCAACTTTATTGTTTTTTGCACCGAACGGCAGCGAACTAACGACATCCCGCATCACTGGCTTTATGGGTCCAGCTGAGTTCAAAGCGCATTTAATCCAGCTGCAACAATAAGGCTGCAGCACCCGAATGACGTGGTCTGCGAAACTGCTCAGACCACGTACACATCCCCCTGTTCACCCCGGTACAACAACAGCGGCGAAAAGTTCCCATCTGCTGATAAGACCAGTATTTTGCTGCCATTTGCTGCGATTTCACTATAATGAGGCGCAAATCTGCAAATGCCGGCCCGATTTCAGCTGAAAAAGATTGTTTTTTCGCCGACCTTTGGCAGGATGGAAGCAGATCCAGAATTATCAACGGAATAATCGACAAATGACTGCCAAATTACGGATTTTGCTGTTAAACGGT
This sequence comes from uncultured Chromatiaceae bacterium, assembly GCA_946481195.1. The sequence goes on along the minus strand of CAMLNG010000315.1, from coordinate 4,016 downwards.
CCGAACCTGAATATGCTGGGGCAACGCGAGCCACATATTTATGGCGCGCAAACGCTGGCGCAAATTGTCAGCGATCTGCAGCAAACCGCCGCAGCGATGCAGGTGGAATTATCCCATCTGCAATCGAATGCTGAGCATGAGCTGGTCGGGGCTATTCAACAGAGTTTAGGCCAGCAGGATTTTATTATTATTAATCCAGGCGCGTTCACCCACACCAGTGTCGCCATTCGCGATGCTTTACTGGCCGTGGCGGTGCCATTTATTGAAGTGCATTTGTCGAATGTTCACGCCCGCGAAGCATTTCGCCGGCATTCTTATTTATCCGATATCGCAAAGGGTGTGATCTGTGGTCTGGGCGCAAACGGTTATCGTTATGCGCTCGACGCTGCGGTCGCTACGCTGGCCAATACACCCCGTAACCCATAAATTCCAACCAAGTTAGGCGCAAACGTCATGGATATTAGAAAAATTAAAAAACTGATCGAACTTCTGGAAGAATCCGGCATTAACGAGCTGGAAATTACCGAAGGTGAAGAATCTGTGCGCATCAGCCGTGGTGGTCCGGTGCAGCAATACGCTCCGGTACACTACACCGCAGCACCAGCGGCCGCTCCGGCACCAGCCGCCGCAGCGCCGGCAGCTGCACCAGCTGTAGCCGCGGCTCCGGCCGTAACCGGTCACCAGCTGCGCTCACCGATGGTCGGTACTTTCTACCGCGCTGCGTCGCCAACGTCGAAGAACTTCGCTGAAGTGGGCCAAAGCGTCAAAGTCGGCGATACGCTGTGTATCGTTGAAGCGATGAAAATGATGAACCAGATCCAGGCAGACAAAGCCGGTACTATCACGGCCATTCTGGTAGAAAACGGCGAGCCGGTTGAATTTGACCAGCCTTTATTTGTGATCGAATAACCGAAAAGGCCGACACATGTTAGAAAAAGTGCTGATAGCCAACCGGGGCGAAATTGCGCTGCGTATTTTACGCGCCTGCAAAGAACTCGGGATTAAAACTGTCGCCGTGCATTCCACGGTTGACCGTAACCTCAAGCATGTGCTGCTGGCGGACGAGACCATTTGTATTGGCCCTGCCCCATCACCACAAAGCTACCTGAATATTCCGGCATTAATTGCCGCCGCTGAAGTGACCAACGCCCAGGCCATTCACCCGGGTTATGGTTTCCTCGCCGAGCGCGCTGATTTTGCCCAGCAAGTCGAAGAAAGCGGCCTGGTCTTTATAGGCCCACGCCCGGAATCCATCAGCCTGATGGGTGACAAAGTCTCTGCCATCGAAGCGATGAAAAAAGCCGGTGTACCTTGTGTACCGGGTTCTGACGGCGCCGTCGGTGACGACGCCGACACCAACAAAGCCATCGCCAAACGCATCGGCTATCCGATCATCGTCAAAGCTGCCGGCGGCGGTGGTGGTCGTGGTATGCGGGTGGTGCGCAGTGAAGATGAGCTGGTGTCATCGATTGAAATGACCAAAGCCGAAGCCAAAGCCGCTTTTGGTAACGATATGGTGTACATGGAAAAATTCCTGGAAAACCCACGTCATATCGAAATTCAGGTATTGGCCGACGGTCAAGGCAAAGCCATTCACTTAGGTGAACGTGACTGTTCAATGCAGCGCCGCCACCAGAAAGTGGTTGAAGAAGCACCGGCACCAGGCATCACCCAGGAACAGCGTGACTTCATCGGTGGCCGTTGTGTGCAGGCTTGTATCGACCTGAATTATCGCGGTGCCGGTACTTTTGAATTCCTCTATGAAAACGGTGAGTTCTTCTTTATCGAGATGAATACCCGGATTCAGGTGGAACACCCGGTCACTGAAATGATCACCGGTGTTGATTTGATTAAAGAACAGCTGCGCATCGCCTCCGGCATGCCGCTGTCGATTAAACAATCCGACATTGTCATTCGCGGTCATGCCGTGGAATGCCGCATCAACGCTGAAGATCCAAAAACCTTTATCCCGTCACCGGGTACTATCACCCGCTTCCACCCGCCGGGTGGCAATGGTGTGCGCTGGGATTCGCATATTTATGCTGATTACACTGTGCCGCCAAACTATGACTCCATGGTTGGCAAACTCATCACTTATGGTGAGAACCGCGCTATTGCCATAGCACGGATGCGCAACGCGCTGGGTGAGCTGCTGGTCGGTGGTATTAAAACCAATATCGAATTGCACAAAGAGATTATGACAGACGCCAACTTTAATCAGGGCGGCACTAACATTCATTATCTTGAGCACAAACTCGGTATCAAATAACCATCCCCGATGCCGGAAAAAAGCCAGTCTGCAGAACAGACTGGCTTTTTTTATCCCGGAGATTTAAGGCAAAACAGCCACCGAACGCTGGTCGATGTTTGCCAGTAGTTGTAACCAGTCCTGCTGCCAGCGTGATTTACTGAAACTCTGCTGCGCACTCTGCCAGGCCATCAGCGCCAGCTGTTTGGCTTTATCCGGCGCTTCGATCAACTGACTGAGCCGCTGCACAAGCTCCGCTTCGTCTGGCATACAAATCAAACCATTGTGCTGGTCTAACACCATATTACTGAGCCCGCCGACATTGGTCGTCACCACTGCACAGCCCGCTGCCATGGCTTCGGCAAGACTTAACGAGGTGCCTTCAGATCCTACAGATGGCAATAACACCAGATGATGCTGCAAATGCACAGCGAGGCTTTCTGCCGGTTCATAACAGAAAATGCTGACACGGGGCTCAGCGGCAAATTGCTGTTGCAATGCAGGTAACAAAGGCCCGTCGCCGGCAAAACTGACCAGCAGCTGCGGATAACGCTGTAACAACGTCTGCACCACGCGGCTGGCGAGCGGAATACCGCGATAATCGACGAAACGCCGGGCAATCAACAGCCGCACCGGACCAGTTACCGGCCATTTTCTTTGGAGCTGGGCCTCGCCGGCTAATTCAACACAGAAGTTGGGGATCACGGTCCAGCGCTGCTGAGGGCTCATATCACGCAAGGTGCGATACCAGTTAATAAAGTTATGATCAACACAGACCAGGTCGCGGCACTGGCGCACGTAAGACAGATACTTACGTTGCGACAACCAGCTTTTCACTGTCGCCAGCAAGCCTGAACCTTTACCGGGTTTGTCCCAGGACACACCGTGCTGAATAGCGATAGTGCGCGGTAACTCTGAGGGCACAAAATAGCTGTCGGTGGCAAAAATCAGCCAATCTGCAGCAGGGTTAAAATCCTGCCGGGCTGCCTGAAACAACGCATATTTTTTCCGGTTGCCGCGAAAGCCACGACAATCAATGCCCCGGATCTCAATGCCGGCATAAAACGTGGTAAAACTGTGGCGGGATGGCTGTAACACTACGACCTGATAGCCTTGCTGCAGAAACAATTCGGCGAGCGCAAGAATGTAATTTTCAATGCCGCCGAGATGCAGCTTGCCAGTTTGCGGCAGGTAAAACTGACGATAAATCAGATATAACTTCATTGATGGATAGTCCCAATCAGGAAAACTGCCATAGGGTATATTTTGTTAATTTTGTGTATCGCATAAAAAGTTAACGAATTTGTTTTTTTGTGTAAGTCGTCCATCTCTGCAGCAACAAGCGATGAAAGCAGCGGAGCGCCTGCCCTTGCCGCGTGCAAACTGGTATAATCCGCCGTTTTGACAGCTGCCGGAAATCGCTATGCCCTGGATCCAACTGCGCGTAAACACCACAGAAAAACATGCTGAGACCGTCAGCGACATGCTGATGAGCTGGGGCGCCCAAGCGGTCAGCTTTGTTGACGCGCACGACACGCCGATTTACGAGCCGATGCCAGGTGAGGTGATTTATTGGGCCAATACCGTGGTGGTTGGCCTGTTTGACGCGGAACATCCGATGGATAAAGTGATCCGCAAGCTCGAACAGGTCAGTTTGTTTAAGCACGGCGTGCAGTACAAATTAGAGCAGCTGGAAGACAAAGACTGGGAACGCGAATGGATGGATAACTTCCACCCTATTCGTTTTGGTCAGCGTTTATGGGTTTGT
>CAMLNG010000314.1 GCA_946481195.1 uncultured Chromatiaceae bacterium | reverse complement strand
CTGGCCAGAAACTGATTTCCACCACAGATTTAAAAGGCACTATCACCTACGCCAATGATGCTTTTGTCGCGATCAGTGGGTTTTCCCGCGAAGAGCTGGTTGGGCAGCATCATAATATTGTCCGGCATCCGGACATGCCACCGGCTGCTTTTAAGACCATGTGGCAATATTTGCAGCAAGGCAAGCCGTGGATGGGACTGGTGAAAAACCGCTGTAAAAACGGCGATTTTTATTGGGTGCATGCTTATGTCACGCCGATCAGCGAGCTCGGTAAAGTGGTTGGTTATGAATCGGTGCGGGTCGCTCCAGACCGCCAGCTGGTGCAACATGCCAGCACTTTGTATGGGCAAATCAATGCTGGCAAAACCCCACAAGGCCGCAGCTCTGCGCTGACTTACCTCAGTCAGTGGTTTGCATTGCCCGCGCTGAGTTTGCTTGGTGCCGGTGTGGCCGCAGCAACTGGCGCTCTGGGTTGGGCTGCAGGTCTGGCAGCTGTCTCTGCTGTTACAGCAATGGCGGCGACGCAACTGCGCAGTAACAGCGAACTGGCGCTATTAAAATCACAGATGCAACATCCGTTTACCGACCCGCTGGCTGTGCTTACTTACGCGCAGCAAAATGGTGCTTTAGGTGCGCTGGAAGTAGCATTGCGCGCCAGCAATTCGCATTTAGATACCATGCTGACGCGGATTGAAGATACCGCAACGACAGTGGCGCAGAGGTCCGTGTCGGCCTATGAACTGTCCAGCCAGGCCGTGCAGCAGTTACAGCAGCAACAGCAACAAACTGAATTGGTCGCGACAGCTATGCACCAGATGACCACCACTATCGCTGAAGTCGCCAGCCATGTGCAGGAAACGGCCACCAAAGCCAATGATGCCGACGGCCTGGCCCGGCAGGGTTCAGCCATTGCGCGCCAAACCCGTGAAGCCATTTTACAACTACAGCAAACCGTCAACGGCGTCAGCCAGGCAGTGACCACGCTTGCTGACCAAACCGGCATGATTAATCAGGCAGCACAAATTATCGAACAAATCGCCGACCAGACCAATTTGCTGGCACTGAATGCTGCTATCGAGGCGGCCCGAGCCGGTGAACAGGGCCGTGGTTTTGCCGTCGTCGCCGACGAAGTGCGGCATTTAGCCTCCCGCACGACTGAATCAACGCGGCAGATTTATCAGATCATCCGCCAATTATCCGAACAGGCGAAAAGCTCAGTCACAGTGGCAGAAAATGGTGTGCAGGACGCCGCGAAAGGTGTTACCAAAGTACAGGAAGCCGAACAGATGCTCAGTGGCATCAGCGATGTGGTGATTGGCATCGCCAGTATGGCGACACAAATGGCAGCGGCGGTGGAACAGCAATCGCACGTGGCAGAAGACATCAATCAGCAGGTGGTGTCAATTTCGACACTGGCTAATGAAAGCATGCAAAGTGGCAGTGAAGTCTGTCACAGCAGCGAAGAGCTCAATAACACAGCCGAAGCGTTACACGAGCTGGTGCTGCGTTTTCGGCGTGATGTCTGACGCCATTGCTGCTGGCGTCACCATACCGGCGTTAGCTGGTTGGCGCGCTCAGCAGCACTTCCTGCTCCAAAAACCGTTTAGTCGTTAACAAGGCCTGCGCCAGCCCATACAACTGGTGCTGGTCCGCCAGCTCCACCGCCCGTTGCAGCTGCACGGCTGATTTAGGCTCAGCACGAAAACCAGCGAGCCATGGCGTTAAATCGGGCGGTACGACAAAACGGACCTTGTCGCCATAACGTTTTACCAGATGGTCAAACACTTCAAGCCCGGCGCTGTCAAAATCAAAAGCACAAAAAATCTGCTGATAACCGGCCAACAAGGGGCTTAACAGCGCCGACCCAATCCGCGAACCGGCGGCCAGCGCCACATCACAATGCGCTAAATCAAAAGGCTGCACCAGCATTTGCCGGCACAGTGACAACACCTGTGAGTAACGGAAAAAATTCTCTTCGTTTTCAATCAATAACAAGGTCGGTTTTGGCGTGAACCCAAGGCTCAGTACTGCCTGCCCTGTGCCTTCAGCGCTGCCGGAAGCCAACACTAAATCTGGTCTGGGTCCGCTGCAACCGGCATGGTAGACCAGCAAATAACAATGGGATGTCTGAACCCGGTGTGAGTCGCCCTGCATACTGGCCGTGACACGGTCGGCCGGTGCTTGCGCGCTTTGCAACAAAGCTTCAAACAACGCTGCATCGGCAATGCTGACCTGCCATTTACCGGCGCCACTGGCTTTGACCTTAAACAGCTCAGTACGGCGCTGATAATAGGCCGGTGGCAACAGCGCCAGCAGTTTCTGGTAATTGACTGCTTTGCCTTGCTGCACATTTTGTAGATATTTCAACAACATCAGCGAACCTCCGCCGACAAAAGCGCCGCCACGGCCCGCTGCCAGCCGGCCAGTAATTCGGCGCGTTGCCCACTGCTGCACTGCGGATAAAACCAGGATTCAGCTCTGACCAAGGCTGGCAAAGCGTCCAAATCGGCATACCAATTGAGCTGAATACCGGCCAATAACGCCACACCAAAAGCGGTGGTTTCAGTCTGCAGCGGCCGCATCACATTGATATTCAGCACATCGGCCAAAAACTGACAAAACCAGCTGTTATTGACCATACCGCCATCAACCTGCAGGCTCAGCAGCGCAGCGCCGTCGGCCCGCATGGCCTGCAGCAGGTCGGCAGTCTGATACGCCACAGCTTCCAGCACTGCCCGCGCCAAATGTGCTTTGCCGGTGCCGAGCGTTAAGCCAGACCACTGTGCTTTGAGTTCAGGCCGCCAGTAAGGCGCGCCGAGGCCGGTAAAAGCCGGCACTAAATAGACGCCGCCGTTGTCCGCTAAACTGGCGGCCAGCGCTTCTGTTTCACCGGCATCGCGGATAAGGCCTAACTGGTCGCGCAGCCATTTTACCGCGGCGCCGGCGACAAAAATCGAACCTTCCAGCGCATATTGAGTCTGGCCCTGCACGGTACAGGCGACTGTGCTGAGCAACTGATGCTGTGATTGCAACAGCTGCCCGCCGGTATTCAGCAGCGCGAAACAGCCGGTACCATAAGTACTTTTTAAGCCACCGGCCCGCACACAACCCTGACCAATAGCGGCCGCCTGCTGGTCTCCGGCTATTGCCACAATAGGAATAGACCGGCCAAACCAATGCGCGTCAGTCACACCAAAGTCATCGGCACTCTGGCGGACCTGTGGCAACAGCTGTCGCGGTACGCCGAATAATTCCAGTAACTCAGCGTCCCATTGCAGACGATGAATATCCAGTAATAAAGTCCGGCTGGCATTGGTAGTATCCGTCGCATGCACACGGCCCCGGGTCAGCCGCCACAATAAAAAGCTATCGACGGTGCCAAAAGCCAGCTCTCCCTGCTCGGCCGCCTGACGCAGCGCCGGGTCTCTCAGCAGCCAATGTAACTTTGATGCGGAGAAATACGGGTCCAGGCAAAGACCGGTGCGTTGACTCACCCAGGCCTGATGACCACGTTGTTGTAACTGTTGACAATATTCCAGCGTGCGCCGGTCTTGCCAGACAATGGCCGGCGCCACCACTTCGTGAGTGTCACGCCGCCACAGCACGGTAGTTTCCCGCTGATTGGTAATGCCGATACCACAAACTATCAGCTGCTGCGCTTCAGCTTGTGCCAGCACTTCGCGGCAGACACTCAGCACCGATAACCACAAAGCTTCTGCGTCCTGCTCCACCCAGCCATTGTGTGGAAACGCACAGGCCAGCTCCTGCTGGGCCTGAGCCCGCAGCACACCAAGACGGTCAAACAACATGGCCCGGCTTGACGACGTGCCTTGATCTATCGCCAGGATCACCTGATTGTCTTGTGCCGGGATTTGCTCCGTTGCCATTCAAACTCCTGAGATCAGAACGTCTGACCTAATGATAAATAAAACCGGTACGGCTGCTCGGTTGTGTCCGATTCGGCCTGGCCATAACCCAGATACAAAGGGCCAAACGGGCTGTCCCAGCCGGCAAAAATACTGCCGGCCCAAATCCAGTCGTCGACCTGGACATCGCGGATCGCGCTAAACCGCGACTGGCGCACCAGTCCACGTTCCAGCGACATACCCAGATAAAACGGCGCTTTAAACAAGCTGAGCCGTGATTCCGGCCACTGGTATTGATAGACCAGACTGGCAAACTGAATTTCAGAGCCAAATAAAAAATTCTTTGGATAACCGGATAAATTCAGTAAACCACCAAGCGAAAACTGATCAAGCTCCACCAGATCTTCAGCACCATCAGCACGGTCAAACCGCAGGCGCCCACGCAGGATATGCGACTGCCACTGCCGGGCAGCCTGCGCTTGCACACCATAAGTCTGACTTTGATTGTGAGAATTGAGATAGTCATCGTTCAGCTGTTGCCAGTTGGCTTCGAGCCTCACACCGCGACTGGGGAAACTGCGGCTGTCCAGCGTGTCATAGCTCAACTGCCACTGACTACCACGGCGCAGGTACGGCAGACTGTCAAACGGCAGTTGCTCAGCCAGTACTGCCGGTAATTGGAAGCGTCCATCGCGGCGTTGCCAGCCAACTGACAACTGTAACGGGTCTATCGGTTCCCAACCCAGCGCGGCACTGAGAGTTAATTCACGTTGATTTAACTCACCACCGGAACGACCAGACTGATCTTCCAGCGCAAACACTGTGCGGTTTTGTTCTGCATGTAATTCGGCGAAAAATCCAGACAGCCCTAAAGGCCAGTACAGCGTGCTGGCCAACTGTTTATCAGTGCCAAGCGCGACCACATTTTGTAGTGAGGCGCCATAAGGCGACAGCCCGGTCCACAGATGAGACGCGGCGAGCTGATAATTGTGGGTATTTTCAAAATCGTCTTCCAGCTGGAACCGAAA
>CAMLNG010000313.1 GCA_946481195.1 uncultured Chromatiaceae bacterium | reverse complement strand
CGCCGCGGCACTGACCGCTGTGGTTGCTGGTTTTTATGCCGGCCATTTGTCCGACCGTTTTGGCCGAAAACCGCTGATGCTGGCCGGCGCCGTGACAGGTGTACTGGCGTTTGCTGCATTGGCACTGGCTGAAACTTTACCACTGATGCTGGCCTGTATATTTCTTGCGACTTTGCCGCGCGCCTTGTGGGATGCGCCCAGTAAAGCCTGGCTTGGCGATTTATTGCCCGACAGCAAAGACCGTGAACTGGCGCTGCAAGGCCTGTATTTTATGGTCAATGCCGGCGCGGCTTGCGGCCCGGTGCTGGGATTGTGGGCCGGCCTCAGTGGCAATCCACATGGCTTTTTTATCACGGCGGCGTCTTATGGCGCTCTGGGCTTGGGGTTATTGTGGCTACACAGACCCGGAAAACTCGCCAGCAGGACGGCACAAAGCCGGCCGGCACATACGCTGAACTTCGGCGCTATCCTGCAATTGCTGCGGCAAGACCAGCTGTTTGCCGTGATTATTCTTGCCAATATTCTGATTAACTTTATCTATGCCCATGCCGATTCGAGCCTGATCCAATATCTGACGCGGGCTGATTTTCCGGATCTGGTCACGCTCATTTCCAGTCTGGTGATGGTCAATTCGCTGATTATTGTTACCTGTCAGTTCCCGCTGCTGCGTTTGCTTGGCCATTGGCCGGTGCTCAAGCGCATTCATCTTGGTGTGGTGTTATTAGGTTTGTCGCAAATCTGGTTTGCGCTAAACCCGGTAGACTGGTTCTGGGGCTGGCTGGGGGCCATGGCGGTTCTCAGCATTGGCGAAGCCATTCTGTTTGCCAACATGAATGTGCATCTGGACCAACTGGCGCACCCGGCGCTGCGTGGCAGCTATTTCGGTGCGGCAAGCCTTTATGCCATTGGCTATAGCTTGTCACCATTGATCGGCGGCCTTGTCCTCGACGCGCTCGGCGGACCGGCGCTATTTGCCATCAGTGCCGGGCTCTGTGCCTTAGTGCTGGGTTGTTATGCCGCTGCGCCCCGCTTGCGCCGGCCAGACTTTGCCGCATACAAGTTGCCGGGTTAAACCGGCAAGCTTGCTTCAATGCGTGTTTTGTCCGTTCAGCTGTGTCCTGATCCGCTGCACCAGCAGCCACTCGGCGGCAATGCTGGCAGCGTTCGGGCCATGACCGGCTTTAGGTACCATGATCAGTTCCTTATGCGGCGCTTTAATGGTATTGAAGTAGGCGCGGGTCATCGCTGGCACAGTGACCAAATCGTCTTCCCCCTGAATAAAATACACCGGAAGATTCAGCGCTGTAGCATCGCGTAGTAATTCGATGGCGTGGAACATGCCGCTTGTTGTCTGGCCCATTTCTGGATCAAAGCCCATAAACTGTAAAAATGAATAATCTTCTGCGGCTTCATAAGCAGGTGCATACTTTTCCAGCTCAAATGCAGGCGAAGCTTGCCACCAGTGTGCTGGCGCAGCAGTAGCCAGCGTCGCTTCATACTGACGGGTCAGACGACGTAAAATTCCACTGGGCTTCACATACGGCGGTGGGCCCAGTTTCCCAAGCTGCGCCAAGGCCGCCTGGTCATTCGCCGCAGTGGCCAACTTCAGCACCGCCTGATAACTCGCCAGTTGGTTTTGTCGCCCGCTGACCAGCTGCGAACTGCCGACATAAGCGGCAAACCACTGAGGTTGTTGCTGCACCATTTTAATACCCAAGGCTGAACCCCAGGAGCTGCCCATCAGGACCAGCGGCCGGCGCCCCAACACTTGTTGCAGATACTGCACCAGCTCAAGACCATCCTGCGTCATTTGCGCCAGCGTTAGCTGCTCCCCCGCCGCAGGCTGATTACGCAGCCAGGTTTTGCCGCTGGCACGCTGGTCCCATTGCACCAGCGTAAACTGCTGCTCCCAGCCGGCATAAATGGCATCTGCAAAGGGGCTGATTGGATTCGCCGGCCCGCCGTGTAAAAACAGGATCAGCGGGAAAGTGCAGTTGCTGCTGTTGATACTCACCCACTGTTCTATTCCGCCAATCCGGACATATCCTTGCTGGCGTAAAGGTACAGCCTTATTGCATTGCTGCGTCTGCGCGCCGCTAAAGAGTAGTCCGTCGGCCTGTGCCTGTGTCGCCGGATTTGCCGCCATGGCAACAGGTATGAACGCCCAGCAAAGCAGGATGTATAGGGCCAGTATCCAGCTGCGGGCCTGTAGTCTTGTTTTGCGCAGAAGTATTGTTTTGCGCAATAGCATTGTTTTGTGCATCAGAAGTCCTCATTGGTTTCACTGCGGCCAGACTAAGCAATTGCTGTCCATGCGGCGTCCTGAAACACGTTTGAGGACATTAAATTCGTCTATTGCCGCCAGCCTGAGCGCGTTACACTGCTCCTTTGCGGGTTTGACGGCACTGATACTACTGATGAATGAATTAGTTTTGCTACACAGCACCATCGCATTGTTGTGTCTGGTGCTGGGGCTGCATTTTGTGCTGAGCGCACAAGGCCGGCCCTGGCCGGCACGCTTAACCGGCGCCACTTATTTGCTATATGGCAGCCAAAGCCTGTGGTTTGTGCTGGCACTGCAGCACATCACGTTGTTTCCGGGCCAAACCATGTTACGTCCGGTCGGGGCTATGCTGCTGGCGCCATTATTCTGGTGTTTTTTTCAGGTGCTACAGCGGCCCGATACTAAGCTCCGCCGTCACGACCTCTGGCATTTAGTCCCGGCCATGCTGACGTTTTTTCTGCTGCTAACTGGCTCCGCCTGGCTGGATTATCTCGACCTGTTTTTACTGCTCAGTTACGCTGCGTATTTGTCGGCTGTGGCGATCACACTGTTAAATGCTCCGGCGTTGCTGGCACCACTTGGCGACGCAGCGCCGGTGGCCAGGCGCTATTTGCAGCTGCAAGGCGCTTTGCTTGGCACCAATTTGCTGGTCGAATTGGCACTTTATCTGGAGCTACAACAAGGTGGCAGCCTGTCACAGTCCGTGTTGTTAGTGCCGGCTGCAAACCTGTTTCTGCTGCTCCATCTGCTGACTTTGTTGTTTGCGCTACAGCGCAGCCCATTGCTGGAATGGCTGTATCAACGCAGTCAGCCACAACTGCAGCTAAAAGACGGCCAAAGCCCGGGTGAGCTCTGTCCTGTCGATGGCCGCCAGGCATCACTTCCTGACAAAGCCCTGGCACCACTTCCTGATGAAAGACCGGCTGCTGATGAAAGGCCGGCCGCTGATGAACAATTGCAGCTGGTGTATCAACGCTGGCTGATACTGCTGGAGCAACAACAGCTGTATCAGCTTGAATTTGGTATTACGCTGGCGCAGGCCGCGCGCAAATTACAGGTGCCGGCGCGGCAATTGTCGCTGGCTGTTAATCAATGTTATGGCGCCAGTTTTTCTGTGTTGTTAAACGATAAACGTATCGAAAAAGCCAAGATGTTGCTGCGGAAACATCCATCAATGCCAATTACCGACGTGATGAATCAGGCCGGTTTTGCCACCAAATCTAATTTTCACAAAGAGTTTGCCCGCGTCACCGGCATGGCACCAGGCGCATACCGGGCAAGCACCACCATGCAGTCAGACTAGGGGCTGGCTCAGGGCTTTGCAGCAGCGGGAACTGCCGGTATTTTCTGCGACAACGGCTGGTTTTTGCTGCCGGCATAAAACACCACCAGCTTGACCGGCACAGTGCCGACATTGCGGCCATTGTGTGCGGTGTTGACCACCTCAGCCAAAGCATCGCCGGCCTTGAGGCGATTGCGCCGGCCGTCTTTGAGGGCAACTTCAAGTTCCCCTTCTACCACCATGCCAAATGACGGTACCGGATGCAGATGCCAGCCGGTTTCACCGCCCGGTGCAATTTCAATCAGCATGCCAGTGACTTCAGCCTGGCCAGCCGGATACTGCAGGGGTTGTCCGTCCCAGCTGGTTTGGGTTTTTAGCATAGGCGTGACTTTAACGGCCTTGGTTTGTTCTATGGCTTGTACCGGTAACATCAGTACTAAACCGACCAGCAAAACTATCCCGCGTTGTAACATCGTTGCAGTCCTCAATAAATTCAGCACGTTAAACTCCACCACTGACATCAATAAAACTGCCGGTGGTAAAACTGGCAGCGTTTGATGCCAGCCAGGCAATCGCCGCTGCAACCTCGCTGGCTTCGCCACCCCGGCCAAGTGGAATACGGCTTTTGAGCCGGTCGACGCGGCCCGGCTCACCGCCGGCGGCGTGCATCTCAGTGTAAATAAAACCGGGCCGTACTGCATTGACCCGAATACCCAGCGCCGCCACTTCGAGGGCAAGGCCGCGGGTCAGGGTGTCGACCGCGCCTTTGGAGGCGGCATAATCAATATATTCATGCGGTGAACCACTTTTCGCAGCCCCGGAAGACACATTCACTATCGAGCCGCCCTGGCCACCTAAATCTGTGCGCATGCGTTGCACCGCCTGCTGGCAGCATAAAAAAGTACCGATCACATTGGTCTGTAAAATCGCGGCAAAGCGGGCCGCGCTGATCCCGCTGATGGCGCTTTGTGGCTGTAAAATACCGGCGTTATTGACCAGCACCGACAAAGGCCCGAGTTCCGCATCCAGCCGCTGAAACATCGTCCGCACTTGCACTTCGTCACCAATATCGGCCGGCAGCAGGATACAGCGGCAACCACCGGCACGAAGCTCGTTGGCCAGAGCTTCTGCGGCAGCATGGTCCTTCAGATAATTCAGCCCCAGCGCATATCCCTGCTTAGCAAGCAGCCGCGCTGTGGCAGCACCGATGCCGCGGCTGGCACCGGTGATTAGCGCTATCGCAGATGTAGACATATGAAACTCCGGCCTAGGGGCTGTTGATCTTTGGTGTTTAAGTTTTGTTCGAGTTGGCGGCGTTTTGGGCGCGAAACGAGGCGCGTGGCATA
>CAMLNG010000312.1 GCA_946481195.1 uncultured Chromatiaceae bacterium | reverse complement strand
TGGCCATAAACTGGCGGTAAGCATGCTGCTGTTCGGGGGTGTCGAGCTGAACCCAAAACTGCAGCTGGTGAATGGCTTTGGTCCGGCCATCAGTTGGCAGCTTACGATAATCGGCGTCTTCAAAACTGGATGATTGCGAATTCGACAGATAGTTGCGGTCATAACCGGTTTCCAGCGGCAGATAGATATCCTCCACTTCCGATAAGTGATTGTTATTATTGGCGTCAAACAAACGCGGTAACATAGTCCAGTCCGCCAGCACCGCCGAGACTGTATATTCAAAGTCGTCCAGCGTCAGGCGGCGGCCGACCACATCAGTTTCACCAAACAATTTCTCAGCGGTCTGCCGGCTTAAAATCACCTCAGCACGGGTGCTGGCATCCGGCCAGACTGAACCGTGCAAAAACGGTACTTCAAACATGCGGAAAAAGTCCGGCTGGGTCAGGCGGATTTTCACCGGCAACGGCGGCTGTTGCGGCGTCAGACGTAAATAACCATCAGCGCTGTACATCGCTGCTTTGGCCGACGGAATGTCAGTCGCGCTCAGCTTTTGCACATTGCTGTAACTGAGCACATTCGGTGGTTCGCAGTTTTGGCACTCATAAGGCACCAGATTCATAAAAGGAAAAAACAATTTGTCGCTTTTATGCGGTAACGGGTCGGCGTTTAAACGGTAATAAAAAGTCGCATTGGCAAAAAACACACCAAGCCCCAGGCTTAAAATCAGGATGGTCAGACTGTACGGCAAAGGCGCGCGGCGAATGCTTTTCAGGCTGACTTTGAGATAATACAGAAACTGTTCCATTGCCTGCTCCTTATGCCACGGCCACGGGGCTGCTGTGCGCCAGCGGGTCATACATCGCCGCATCGCTGAGCTGACCGTCGATGATCTGCACCTGCCGGCCGGCGCGACGTGCCTGTTCCGGGTCGTGTGTCACCATCAAAATGGTGCAGCCGTTTTGGTTAATTTGTTCCAGCAGTTCCATCACCTGGCGCGCCATCAATGAGTCGAGGTTACCGGTCGGTTCGTCCGCCAGCAGAATACGCGGCTGACCGGCAATAGCGCGGGCAATAGCCACCCGTTGCTGCTGACCACCGGACAACTGACTCGGATGATAATCACGCCGCGCGGCAAGGCCGACCTGCTCCAGCGCATGTTCAACCCGACGTTTGCGCTCGGCGGCGTTAAAACCGCGATAACGCAGCGGCAGTTCGATATTGTCGAACAGGCTGTAATCTTTAATCAGGTTAAAGCCCTGAAAGATAAAGCCGATTTTTTCATTACGCAGCGCCGACAGCGCTTTGTCTGACAAGCCTTTGACCGATTGACCATCCAGCAGGTAATCACCGCCATCAAAGTGTTCCAGCGTGCCCAGCACATTTAACAACGTCGATTTACCAGAACCGGACGGACCGGTCAGAGCGACAAATTCGCCTTCGCTGACATGCAGCTGAATGTTTTTCAGCGCGTGTGTTTCAATTAATTCGGTGCGGAAAATTTTGCTCAGGTTATTAATTTTAATCATGTTATTCGTCCTTTTTGCTGTTCTGTTTGATTCTGCTCAGTTCAGCCGCACCCGGGCGGCATCTTTAAATTCCGTCAGACTGGAGACCACCAACTCGTCGCCTTCTTTGGCGCCGTTGATGATTTCGACCCATTGCACCGATAAAGCGCCCAATTCCAGCGGTGTGCGCACCGCCACATCCTGCTCTAAGCGGTAACCGATGCGGCCACCGCCACTGGCGACAAATTCACCGCGAGCGATACGCAGTACGTTTTTGCGCTCGTCAAACACAATACGGCCAGTCACCCGCTGGTTTTGCCGCAGCGCTTTGGCGTCCTGATCAGCAAAACGCACCCGGGCAGTGACAGTGCTGTCTTTGACTTCAGCTGCCACGTGCGATAATTGGCCGTTCAGTTTCTGGCCGTTCAGCGTCACTTCGACACTCAGGCCCGGCGACAAATCGGCCGCGTAGTTTTCCGGCACGCTGAGCTCGGCTTCGTATTGGCTTAAGTCGATGACAGTCAGCAGGCCCTGACCGGTTAAGACCTGCGTTTGCTGAGTCGCCAACCAGTTACCGACCTGACCAGTCACAGGCGCTTTGATTTGCAAGGCGGCTAATTTGCGCTCCAGCTCCGCCACCACTAACGCCTGGCGCGCCAGACTCTGCTCGCCGGATTTTTGCTCAAAATTCAGTTTGTCAGCGGCGAGTGCCACCTTGGCGCGGGCGTGTTTGTATTCCAGTTCGGTCTGCGCCAGCTTGTCGCGGGCGATATCCAAATCTATTTGCCGCATCACGCCGAGCTGCATCGACTGCTCAGCACGCGCCAGCTCCCGTTTAGCCGCCTGCAGATTGACCGCGGCACTGCTTTCGATTTGTTGCATATCCAGCTGCTGCTCACGGGCCAGCAATTTGGCGCGTTCATGCTCAGACTGCATCGACAACAACAAGGCTTGCTGTTGTTTTACTTCGTTTTCTAAACTCGGGCTTTCCACCACCGCCAGCAAATCGCCAATGGTGACCGCTTCGCCCGGTTGTTTGACAAAACGCACCAGACCATCCTGCTGACTGACCAGCGTTGGCGCGTTGGCTGCGACGACTTTGCCTTGCACCGCCAGATCACGGACAAAATCGCCGCGACTGACCACAGCGGTTTGTACTTCACTGCGCGCCAGTACCATGGCCGCATTGGCACCGGTCGAAAACAACAGCTGATAACTGCCCCACAACATCAAACTGATGCCGGCGAATGCCGCTGCCAGCTTCAGCACCGGTGTTTGTGGCGCTTTTTCTATCCGCACGTCCTGTTGCTCTGTACCTTTGATCATCTTTTCTCTTATCCTCTGTCCGTTGCAGGCCGCGAACAGTTAGCGGCGTCGGGTTACCCATTGACATTGCAGTTGATATGCCAACTTTGTTTTTGTTATTTTTCAATAGCTTGCGATTATTTTAGGCGTTTTGCGACTGTCCACGGACACTTTTTCTGTCCGCCAGAGTGGCGGACAGCGGACAGTGCGGACAACCGGCGCCGGTCAGCGCAGCCTCTGCGGCTTATGGCCATTAGCCGCAACTATGCAGGCACACGACGCATCAGTTGCAGAATATGTTGATTTTTTGTTTCAGGAATTTAAAGTGCAGCCAGCCCCCAGCTTTTTGCTGGCTCCCCTTTCACCTTAGTAACTGCCATCACGCAGTTTTTGCCCGGAGTATTGATGAAAACATTCGCTTTATCACTGCTGAGCCTCAGCCTGTTATTGGCCGGTTGCCAACAGGCAGCCAGCACCGCAACAACGCAGCCGGCACTGCCGGCCGGTGTCAGCCTGGTGAAAGACGCCAGCAAGCCAGCCGCCGCGGTGGCTATTCCCTATAAAAAGTATCGGCTGGCGAACGGTCTGACCGTCATTGTGCACGAAGATGCGTCTGATCCACTGGTACATGTCGATGTCACTTATCACGTGGGGTCGGCGCGCGAAGAGCCCGGCAAATCCGGTTTTGCCCATTTTTTCGAGCACATGATGTTTCAGGGCTCAGAGCATGTCGCTGACGAGCAGCATTTTCAGATCATCACGGAAGCCGGCGGTGAGATGAATGGGTCAACGAATACCGACCGCACCAACTATTACCAGACGGTGCCGGTCAATCAGCTAGAAAAAGTGTTGTGGCTGGAATCCGATCGCATGGGTTTTTTACTGAATGCCGTCACCGAAAAGAAATTTGAAGTCCAGCGTGAAACGGTGAAAAACGAACGCGGCCAAAGCGTCGATAACCGGCCTTATGGCCGGCTGTCCGAGCGCGTCGATCAGGCGTTTTACCCGGACGGACATCCGTATTCCTGGCCGGTGATTGGCCATATGGCCGATTTAAACCGTGCCAATGTTAATGATGTCAAAGCATTTTTCCTGCGCTGGTACGGCCCGAACAATGCGACTTTGACCATTGGCGGCGCTGTCAAAGCCGAAGAAATACTGCCACTGGTGCAACAGTATTTTGGCGCTATCCCGCAAGGGCCTGAAGTGACACCTGCAGCCAAACCATTGGTGACGCTGACGCAGGACCGGTATATTTCGATGGAAGACAATGTGCATCTGCCATTGTTGTATATGGCTTTCCCGACCGTGTACGTGCGTCATGCTGACGAAGCGCCGCTGGATATCCTGGCGGAGATCCTCGGCGGCGGCAATAACTCGCTGCTGTATAAAAACCTGGTGAAAACGCAAAAAGCAGTGCAGGCACAATCCGGCCATGGCTGTCAGGAACTGGCCTGCCAATTCACTTTGCTGGCATTGCCTGCGCCGGGTGCGGTCAAATCTTTAGCTGAGACTGAGCAGCAGATCCGTCAGAGTCTGGCTGAATTTGAACAGCGCGGCGTCACTGACGATGACCTGAGTAAAGTTAAAGCCAAGATGGAAGCAGCCAGCATTTTTGGCCTGCAAAGTGTCGAAGGCAAAGTCAGTCAGCTGGCGGCCAGTGAGACCTTTTTTGGCGAGCCGGATTTAACCGCAGCCGATCTGGCGCGCTATCAAAACGTCACTAAAGCTGATGTCGAGCGCGTCTATCAGCAATATCTCAAAGGCAAAGCGGCGGTGATTATGAGTGTCGTGCCCAAAGGCCAGCGCCAGTTGATTGCCAAAACCGACAACTTCACACCGGTCCAGCATGATTTTGGTGGCCCTTCCACCACCAAAGCAGAAGATTTACAGCTGCGTCCGGTCAAAGACAGCCTGGACCGCAGTAAAATTCCTCAAGCCGGCGCGAATCCGGCCATTGAACTGCCTGCCACCTGGCAACAGCCACTGAGTAACGGCATCCGCGTGCTGGGCGCACAAAGCCAGGAAACGCCGACAACGTCCTTGCTGCTGCGTATTCCGCTGGGCCTTTATGACGAAACCCCGGCACAAGTTGGTATCAGCCAGCT
>CAMLNG010000311.1 GCA_946481195.1 uncultured Chromatiaceae bacterium | reverse complement strand
TGCAGGAAGTTGCCCGCATTAGGGCCGAAATGCAGCAGGTCATTCAGCAGACCGGCTTTAAAGGCAGCTTTGCTGAGTTTGTGCAGTTTTTGCGTACCGATCCGCAGTTCTATGTAACAAAACCGGAACAGCTACTGAAAGAAGCGTCTTATCTGGCGAAAAAAATCGATGCGCAATTGCCAAAGTTGTTTAAAACATTACCCCGCACCCCTTATGGCGTAGAGCCGGTTCCGGCCGAAATTGCACCCAAATATACGACCGGCCGTTATGCCGGCGGCCGGGCAGCCGGTGAACCGGGTTTTTATTGGGTGAATACTTATGCGCTGGACCGTCGCCCTTTGTATGAACTCGAAGCGCTAACCTTGCATGAAGCGGTGCCAGGCCACCACTTACAGGTAGCGCTGGCCAATGAGCAGGATAGTCTGCCGGGGTATCGCCGCAGTTTTTATACATCGGCATTTGGTGAAGGCTGGGGTCTGTATTCAGAGTATCTTGGCCTTGAAGTGGGCTTTTACACGGATCCGTACAGTAATTTTGGCCGTCTGACTTATGAGATGTGGCGTGCCGGTCGCCTGGTCGTTGACACCGGTATGCATACCATGGGCTGGAGCCGTCAGCAGGCCATCGATTTCCTGGCACAGAACACCGCGTTATCGATGCACAATGTCACGACTGAAGTGGACCGTTATATCAGTTGGCCGGCGCAGGCGTTGTCTTACAAGCTTGGCGAGCTGACGATCAAACGCTTACGGCAGAAAGCAGAAGCAGCTCTTGGTGAGAAATTTAATGTCCGTGAATTTCATGACGCGGTATTGTCCAACGGCAGTGTGCCTCTGTCTGTGCTTGAACAACAAATCGACTTGTACATCACCCGGGTGCAGCGGGGTTAATATGAACAGGCTGTTGCTTTGCGCTGGCTGAGCGACAGCCTTTTATGTTAAATTTCAACAAATTATTGTAATCATATTCTGGGATGTCACGGTGATCTGGTGGGTTTTGGCTATTGCATGCCTGATAGTGCTGATGGTTGTTATGGTGGTCAAAACTGATGGCCTGGCGTCTGAGCATAAAAGATTGCTGGTGCAGTTTAAAATGCTGGAGCAGGAATCTATCCAGTTTCAGGAAATCTCTTATGAACTTGCCGAAGAGTTCAGTCAGTTTTTATTGTTGCAGCTTGGTGCGGCCCGCAGATTCAGTCGGATGCCGGAAGAAGAGTTGTATCAGTTTGAAATCGCCACACAGCTAATCCCAACCTTGTGTAAAGAGATCTCCGGTCGTCGCCTGAGTTTTAAAGCGGCATTGCAACGGGCACTGAAACTACATGCGGATATCGAATTGACTGCGTTTGAGACGACTGTTGGCCGGCATGGTCGGCTCATCCCTGGCTGGCAGAAACAGACTTTTGCAGGTTATTTGCAGATGTGCCAGCAGATGTATTTGCTGACTAAAGAGCATTCACATAAAGAACAACGGCTAGGACAATCTGAATTGGCAGGTTAAGTACTTAGTTACGTAACGCAATAGACGGGGCTGTATCAATCTGTCCATCCTGGTCTACCGCGGCCAGACGTTCACCTGATTTTAACACCGCCATACTGAAACTGGGGCTGCGGCGAACAAATGCCAGCTCATAACCAAAACGTTGCAGTTCAGACACGGAAAATTTCTGCGCGATATTTAGACGGTCCCAGAAATAGTCCAGATTCTTTTCTTCAGCACGTCTGTCTTCGGCCACTGCAACCATTTTTAACAACTCCGTTTCAATTTAATTACTAAGGTTGGTGAAAGACTCAACTTTTAATGTAAGCCTTTGCCGCGCAAAGTACAAGGTCAAATTCTGCATTTGTTGCCGGCATAATTGACAATCTATTGCCTTTTTTTAATAACAGCATCTCAGCCAGCCCTGGGATCTGCCGGAGTTCAGCCATTGTCAGCACTGTATCAAATTTTCGGACAAATCCAACCTGAACCGCCACCCATTGCGCTTTTTGTGGTGTTGATTTTGCGTCGAAATATGGGCTTTGTGGCTGAAACTGGCTTGGGTCAGGAAAAGCTGTAGTTAAAATAACCCCAATGCCGGCAATACCAATCAGATCACAGCTGGAATGATGGATTAATACCTGATCACCAACTTTGACCTGATCACGCAAGAAATTGCGGGCCTGGTAGTTCCGCACGCCCTCCCAGACAACGCCCGCAGCCCCTGCAGACTGAATATCTGTGATGCTGCATTCGGCTGGTTCAGTTTTAAAAACCCAGTACATCCTGCCACTGATCTCAGTTTTTTGTAGTTAATGTAGGTAAATTAGCAGCTGTGCACTTGCACCGCAAGCAGTGAACCGTGTTGCTGTCATTAGAACTTGGCTCTTGCGGCAGCTTGCTGCAGAATACCGGTTTGTTGAGGATTCCCGGGGTGCTGCGATGAGCCAGGTACTGTCAGATCTGTTGTCATTATTAAAGTTAGAAACTATCGAATACGGCCTCTACCGGGGCCAGAGCCAGGATCTTGGTTTTAAAGCAGTGTTTGGCGGTCAGGTCATGGGGCAGGCCTTGTCTGCAGCTAAAGAAACAATTCCTGAAGACCGTAAGGTGCACTCCTTCCACTCCTATTTTTTGCGTCCGGGTGATGCCGCACGTCCAATCGTCTATGAAGTGGAAAATATCCGTGACGGCAAAAGTTTTAGTACACGGCGTGTCAGTGCTATCCAATACGGCAAGCCAATTTTTTACATGACAGCATCTTTTCAGGCCGACGAGCCGGGTTTTGCGCATCAGGACTTGATGCCGCAGGTGCCGCAACCGGAAGATTTAGTGTCAGATCTGGAATTTTATCGCGAAAATGCCGGGCTGATCCCGGAAGCTATCCGCAGTAAATTTATTTGTGAAAAGCCAATTGAGATGCGTTCAGTGGCTTTCCATAATCCATTTAAACCTTTGGTCAGTCAGGCGAAACGTTATGTCTGGTTTAAAGCAAATGGTGCGATGCCGGACGACCTGCGGGTGCACAAATATTTGTTGGCGTATGCCTCAGATTTTAACTTTTTGCCGACCGCATTGCAGCCGCATGGCAAGTCGTTTATGGCGCCAAATATGCAGGTTGCGACCATTGACCATGCCATGTGGTTTCACGAAGATTTTCGCTTTGATGACTGGCTGCTCTATGCGGTTGACAGTCCGAGCGCGTCAGGTGCCAGAGGTCTGGTGCGCGGTCAGTTTTTTAACCGTGCCGGCACTCTTGTTGCCTCGACGATGCAAGAAGGTGTGATCCGTAGCTATGAGAAAGCCAGGGGCGAATAATCGCCCCGACTGTTAAGCTGTGGGCAGAGTACCGATCTGCCTGATGCTGGCGCTGACGGTAGCGGGCAGCAACTGATAGATCGCGGTTTCCAACGGGGCGAATAAATGGGTTGGCCGCAGTTTATATTCTGTATCCACGTGCAGATACCCCTGATCTTTCAGAGCGTTGATCAGCGTCACAAACAATTTCTTGTCATGAAATTCCGGTGCATCCAGACCGTGCAACGTCGATAACCGCAAGGCCAGCTGATGCGCCTGCTGTTCCAGCATATCCCGCTCCATCGGCGCTGAGCCCGAGATTAACTGCAGCACCATCGCATAACGCTGTAGTATTCCATCTGCCAGATTGGCCAGCAGTTCCAGCCGGGCGCTGTGTTGCAGATTGACGTGATAGTCGGCACTAGCTGGCTCGATCGCGATGAGCTGCTCTTGCTGCAAGAAAAGCAGGATCCCATCGACATAACTTTCTAAGTGTTGCGGAGCCAAAAATAGCTCTTGCTCCAGCAATGGCTGCAGTTGCTGGCATAGCTGCAGCAGTTGGATGCCACTGGATTGCTGGCGCAACAACGCGGTAGCCAGAATGGCTGGGATCATAAATAAATGGCTGATATTGCTACGATAATAGCTCATCAATACCTGGTCATGCGGGGCAAATCGCACCAATGTGCCGAAGCTATCCTGTTCAATCAGTACTTTTTGCAGACGCTGTGCATGCTGTAACCAATCACTGGCTTCACCTTCAGCAAAACTGACATTTGGATGATACGGCACCTGCTGCAACAAACGGCGATACAGGGTCATTTGCGTTAACAACTGTTGTTCCGGCATCACCTGTTGCGGAGCCGACAACAGACAGGTCGCTAACAAATTCACACTGTTGACTGCGGCACTTTGGTTGATCCGTAACATGACCTGGTGCGCCAACCGGGCGACCAGCGGATTCAGCCAGTCAGGCTTTGCGGGCTCCAATGGGTCAATGGCACTTTTCCAGTCTGGCACCTGTTGTTGTAAATACTGATTCACCGACAGTGGTTCACCAAAATTCACGAAACCAAAACCGTAATTACGCAGTTTGGTCGCCGCTTTGAGAATACCAAAGGCTGATTCTTTGGTTTTATTCAGGCCTTTTAATTCCCGCAGATAAGTACCCACTTCCATCACGTGTTCATAACCCAGATAGACCGGCACAATTGTGACAGGGCGGTCTATTCCGCGCAGCATGGCCTGAATGGTCATCGCCAGCATACCGGTCTTCGGCTGCAACAACCTGCCGGTGCGGCTGCGGCCGCCTTCGCTGTAATATTTAACGGCATAGCCTTTGCGAAAAAGCTGAGTCAGGTATTCACGAAACACTGTGGAGTACAGCTTGTTGCCACTGAAACTGCGCCGGATAAAAAATGCACCACCGCGGCGGAACAGTTTACCTATAGGCCAGAAATTCAGGTTGATGCCGGCCGCGATATGCGGTGATGCCAGACCTTGCTGGTAAATCACATAGCTCAGCAACAAGTAGTCCATATGGCTGCGGTGACAAGGCAGATAAACAATTTCATGGCCACGTTGTGCCAAATCGCGGACTTGTTCGTTATTACGAACCTGAATACCGGTATAGAGCTTACTGAATAACCAGCGCAA
>CAMLNG010000310.1 GCA_946481195.1 uncultured Chromatiaceae bacterium | reverse complement strand
ATTAACGCCAGTGATTGCGGTAAACGGATATTTCGCCAGTTCTTTGACAAAGTTGGGCATATCACGCGGGTTGGTGATGAGCAGGTTGGTGCCGCCATATTTCATGAAAGTCAGGCAGTTCGCGGTCAGCGCAAAGATATGATACAGCGGCAGCGCCGTCACGATAAACTCTTTGCCGGGGCTCAGGATTGGACCGATACAACCTGCGACCTGCTCCAGATTCGCCACCATATTGCGGTGTGTCAGCATGGCGCCTTTAGACACACCGGTGGTGCCGCCGGTATATTGCAGGAAGGCCAAATCCTCGCCCACAACTTCCGGTTTATGATAAGTCAGGCTCTGCGCCTCATTCATCAGTTGTTTATAGCAAATCGCACCCGGCAGCTGATAAGCCGGAATCATCTTCTTGATATTTTTCACGACAAAATTGACGATAGAACCTTTCAGCAGGCCCAGCATATCGCCCATTTTGGTCAGAATGATATGGTCAAGTTTGACGTTGGCGTGCACTTCGGCCAGCGTATGTGCGAAGTTTTCTACGATGACGATGGCTTTCGCCTGCGAGTCATTCAGCTGATGCTGTAACTCCCGCGGTGTATAAAGTGGATTGACGTTGACGACAGTACAGCCGGCACGCAAAACCCCCAATAACGCCACGGGGTATTGCAACAGGTTTGGCATCATAATGGCGACCGCATCGCCTTTTTTCAGCCCCAGTTTTTGTAAGTAAGCAGCAAAAGCCTGACTGTGCTGATCCAACTCACGGTAGGTGATGGATTTACCCATATTGATGTAGGCAATACGGTCAGCATAAGTGGCAATGGATTGTTCAAAAATATCCACTAACGAACTGTAGTGATCGGCATCGATTTCTGCCGGTACGCCAGGCGGGTAACGCTTTAACCAGACTTTCTCCACCTTCGTCTCCTCGTCATTTTTCTATTTGTTTTTATAGGTACGTTCACCGGGTTATGCAAATAATCAGCAGTATATTTACATCCGGCAGCGACTTCTGAGTTTTTACTCTAATCCTCAATCATCCCACAATTTTTTCTGATATACAATTAGCCAGCAGACTAAGCATTGTCGACAATCTGTGCAGCATCCAGATCGATTTATGCCGGCTCTGCTGAGAAAAAATGGCGGATCTGACCGGCGCAGAATTCTGCATCTGTCATATGCAGATGATGACCGCCAGGACACTGCACCAATTCAAGTAGCGGATAATCAGCCTTAAAATGTTGTATTGCCTGCCGGATCTCGGTCGGGCTCTGCGCTGACATTAAAGCCAGAACCGGACATTGCAGATCGCGGATCACTGCGCGCGCCTGTGCCTCTGATAACCGGAATGCCGACACTTCACGCAATTTTAAATCCGCCCGCCAGCTAAAACCTGCAGCTGTCGGTTCACAGCCACGTTCTGTTAACAGCATGGCGCTCGCCAGATCAAAATCACTTTGTTGCTGACGCGCTGTCGCGGCTTCAGCCAGAGTCCTGTACTGTGGTTTTTGTTTCTGATGGCTCTGGCCCCGGGAAATGACAGCTTTACGCAGCTGTGCGGCCGTGTCCTCAGCCGCTGTGGTCATCAGGCCTAAACTATCGATCAACACCAGCTTATGCACCAACTCCGGAAAACTGGCGGCCAGCACTGTGGCGACCATGCCTCCCATCGAGTGCCCGATAATCATCAGCTGCTGCCAGCCTTGCTGCCGGCATAAAGCCGCAAGATCCGCTACATAATCAAATAGATAATAATGGGCGTCGGCGCTGCGGTGACTGCTGTGACCATGTCCGGCCAAATCCAGCGCCAACAGCGGTAACCCGGGCAAAACCGTTGCTAACGGCAAAAAAGAGTTGGCGTTATCCAGCCAGCCGTGCAGACACAATACGGGTTGAGCCGGCAACGTAGTGCCCGTGTACCAGCCGGCCAGCCTGAGACCGGATGGCAGCTGATATTCAACAGTGACAGGCGTAGCCAAAGCCAATTTGCGTTACTGTGCCGTCGGTATAGGTTTGATAAAACGCAGCGTCATCCGGTCGCTTTCGCCTATCGCCAGATACCGGGCTTTGTCTTTCTCCCCCATCGCCAGTGTAGGTGGCAGTGCATAGACACCTTTGGGGTAGTTTTTGGTGTCAAGCGGGTTGGCATTAATCTCCGAGCGCTCGGCCAACACAAAACCGGCCTGCTGCGCGACTGATATCACATAATACTCGTCGAGATAACCTTCGCCTGCCCGACTGGAGATCTCCGACAATCGGCTCGAGCGGTGTTCAACCAGGCCTAAAGTACCACCTGGTTTTAATGCATCAAACAACGCGCGGTACACATCAAGCAGATAACCAGCTTCATTCCAGACATGTGAATTGCGGAAACTCAGCACCATATCGTAGTAATTGACCTGCCCCAGCTGCATCATGGCTGGTGGATCAAACTCCAATGATTTCACTTTGCCAAAATGCTGCGGATTTTTCCGGATGTCCGCGTCCAGCCGCGCTGAAAGTTTGGCCCAAAAGATTTTTTTCTCATCTTCCAATGTGCCGTCGTTATGGCGGAAATTGGCGATGGTCAGTTCGCCTTGATCTTTGAGGTAAGGCGCGAGGATTTCGGTGTACCAGCCGCGCGCCGGCCATATTTCCAGCACTTTCATCTGGGGCTGCAGGCCAAAAAAGCCCAGAGTTTCCACCGGATGACGATACTGATCTCTGGCTTTATTCTCAGCACTGCGTTGTGGCGCATCAATCCACTGTTGTAATCCTGCTGGCACCGCCGCTTTGGCCTGCGCAACCGCGCAGCACAACACAAAAAAAACTGATTTAACGCTGTTGCGAACTGGGTTGTTGTACATCTGCCGGGCCTTGTGTTGGAGTTGCACCTGTTGGAATTGTTGTTCTGATCCGCATGCCTGGGCCATAGCCCCAATACGGATAAGGTCCACGCCACAACGGCCAGGGTTCGACTTCGACCCGGGTCGTTTCCTGTTGTTTTGGCCACAAATACACCGCTGATGCCTGGATCACCGGGTAACTGTATTGATATTGATCGACTTTACCGGATTCAAACGGGCTGAGCTGACCAAGCACTGTCACCTGTTTACCGGGTTGATAAACCACCGGGTCTAAAAAGCCTTTGGCGTAAGCTACAAAGCGGCCTTCGGTTTCTTTATCAGTCTGAGGCCGGCCACTTGTAGCGCTGGGGAAATACACAATTTCAAGCCGGGTGTTCTGGCTGTTGTTCTGCACCTTGGCAATAACACCACTCCAGCGCGCCGGGCCTTGTGTCAAACCTGCTTTGACAGTGGCCGGAAAACTGACCAGTGTGGTCTCGTCAGCCACACGCACCGGTTCCGGGTAACTGGCACAGCCCCCCAGTACCAGTAATGAACCGAATAGGATTGGAATAAGTTTCATACGACGTCAGAACCTGTGAAGACACTGCAACTTTGTGCAGTAAACTGCTACCACAGCTCAGCAACCACTGAGCACCTCGCTGCCGCCTCTGCAAATTGGACCATTTGCAGGAACCGGCTATGATTCGACCCCGGCAAAGCCTGCAAAGTTGCAATGCAGCAAATATTTTTGTCATAGCACAATATGTCAGACCACTGCTGCACGCAAGAGCAGCGATAAAGTTCTTGCGGGTCATGAATTTGTCATCTGCCGCAAGCAGACTCGCACTAATCGCAGTTGTTGTCTGAACCCGTGCTGCGCCCCTACAATAGCGCTGATTCAGCAATTACTGATACTAATCTCCCAACTTCTGGCGGACTGATATGACAAAAACATCACTGGCGGTGCTGGCCGCTTTATTGCCTGCATCAGCAATGGCGGCTCCAAAAAACATCATTTATATGATTGGCGACGGCATGGGCCCGGCGTATTTGTCCGCTTATCGCTATTACATGGACGACCCGGCCACCAAGGCAGTGGAGTCGACCATTTTTGACGAGTTATGGGTGGGTGTCGCCACGACTTACCCGGATGATGACACTATAGTTACCGATTCTGCGGCTGGTGCAACAGCGCTGTCGACCCGGCATAAAAGCTACAACGGCGCTATCTCCGTTGATCACGACCACAACAAACTGACCACTATGCTGGAAATTGCCAAACACCAGGGCAAATTGACCGGCGTTGTCGCTACAGCACAAATTAATCATGCCACACCGGCGGCATTTATCGCCCACAACAAAACCCGCAAAGCCTATGACGAAATTGCCAACGATTATTTTGATAACAAAGTCGACGGTAAATTTGTTGCGGATCTGATGTTTGGCGGCGGGATCAGCTATTTCGAGCGTAAAGACCGCAACCTGGCCAAGCAGTTCAAACAAGGCGGTTATCAGTATGCCAATAGCTGGCAGGACTTTAGCAAGATCAACTCATTACCGGCATTGGCGTTATTAGCTCCGGTCGGCTTTCCGAGCACGCTGGATAACCCGGTGCAACAACCCCTGGTGCAGATGACAGAAAAAGCATTGAAGTTGCTGAATAGTTCAGATAAAGGTTTTGTCGTGATGATTGAAGGCAGTCAGATCGACTGGTGCGGTCATGCCAACGACGTCGCCTGTGCGATGGCAGAAATGCATGATTTCGGCAATGCCATCAAAGCAGCAAAAGCCTTTGTCGACGCCAATCCGGATACTTTATTAGTAATCACCGCCGACCATGAAACCGGTGGTTTATCACTGGGCGCTAACGGTATCTACGCCTGGAACCGTGATGTGATTAAAGCGGTAAAACAAACCGGTCCTGTCTTGGCAAAATCACTGGTCAAAGCCAAAACGACAGAACAGCAACAAGTATGGACTGCGCAAACCGGTTTGAAATTAACTGCCAGCGAATGGCAGGCGCTCAGCCAGCAAATCAACCAACTGGCGCCAGTTTATGCAAGCAAAGACTGGAGCAAAGAAGTCGATGTGCTGGAAGCTGAAGCGGATTTACTGGAGCCTTTAGCCAAACAAGTGAAAAAGCTGATCGACAAAT
>CAMLNG010000309.1 GCA_946481195.1 uncultured Chromatiaceae bacterium | reverse complement strand
CAGTCGGTGCTGGGTGTACTGGCGGTGCAAAGCGAACGGCGCAGTTATCCATTAAAAATGTGTTATGCCAGCCAATGGCTGAAGCATAACGCCGTGCTGGTGGCAGACGCGGCCCACACCATTCATCCGCTGGCCGGGCAGGGTATGAACCTTGGTCTGATGGATGTTTCTGCATTAGCAGAACTAATAGTACAAAATATATCCACTGGTCGAACCTGTAATGAGCAACGCATGCTCAGGCAATACGAGCGTTGGCGAAAAGCTGAGGCACAACAGATGATTGCGTTGATGGAAGCCTTTAAACGCGGCTTTATGTTGCAGCATCCGCTGGCCAAGCTGGTACGAGCTGTTGGTATGGCTGCCACCAATCAACTGGCGCCGGTGAAGCGTCAGCTGCTGGCGGCGGCGCTGGGCAACCAGGGCGATTTGCCAACTGTGGCGCGGCCTGGCGTCATCTCTTTGTGATCTGGTTCGGCTAGCGCGGTCATAGTGCCTGTTTTCGGATTATAAAATCTAATCGAAAAGGGGCTATTTGGCACGAAACCCATCGGTTATAATCCGGGCCATCTTTTGGTGGCCAGTCGGTTATAACGGCATCCGCCCGACTGACTGTGTCACTTTCTGCCCTTACAGGTTTTATACCCAGCACGCCGGCTATGCACCGGCTCCAGAGGAAAGTACTGATGGCTCAACAAACTGTGTTATACGCAAAACATCTTGAAGCTGGCGCAAAAGTGGTCGACTTCCACGGCTGGGACATGCCGCTGCACTACGGTTCACAGATTGAAGAGCACCACGCTGTGCGTCAGGACGCCGGCATGTTTGACGTGTCACACATGACTATCGTTGACCTCAAAGGCACCCGCACCCGCGAATTCCTGCGTTTCTTATTGGCCAATGACGTGGCCAAACTGACAGTCCCTGGCAAAGCTTTATACAGCGGTATGCTGAATGAAGCCGGTGGCGTCATTGATGACCTGATCGTTTATTTCCTGACTGAAGATTTCTTCCGCTTAGTGGTGAACTCCGCCACCCGCGAAAAAGACTTAGCCTGGATCAACGCACAAGCCAAAGCTTTTGACGTCAGCGTCACTGAGCGTCCTGAATTTGCGATGATCGCGGTGCAAGGCCCGAACGCCAAAGCCAAAGTCGCTACAATCCTGACTGCAGAACAACAAGCTGCTGTCGCTGGCATGAAACCATTCTTTGGTGTGCAAGCCGGTGATTTGTTTATCGCGACCACGGGTTACACCGGTGAAGACGGCTACGAAATTTCTGTGCCAGAAGCCCAAGCGGCTGATTTCTGGCAACAACTGTTAGATGCAGGCGTAAAACCGGCAGGTTTAGGTGCCCGCGACACGCTGCGGTTAGAAGCCGGCATGAACCTGTATGGTCAGGATATGGACGAAACCGTATCGCCACTGGCCGCCAACATGGGCTGGACTATCGCCTGGGAACCAAGCGATCGTAACTTCATCGGCCGCGCGGCGCTGGAGCAACAAAAAGCGGCCGGTACTGCCAAACTGGTGGGCCTGGTGATGGAACAAAAAGGTGTGTTGCGTCATGGTCAGCGCGTGGTGGTTGAAGGTGGTGAAGGTGAAATCACTTCAGGTACATTCTCACCAACCTTAGGTTATTCTATTGCGATGGCCCGTGTTCCGGCTTCGACCGGCGACACAGCTGAAGTGGATATCCGTGGTAAATTAGTACCGGTTAAAGTGGTGAAGCCGTCTTTTGTCCGCATGGGCAAAAAAGTCGTCTAAACTGGCTTTTGCAGAATTTTTACGCAAATACTCAATAAAAAACGTCGAGTTAGGTCCGAGGAATAAATAAATGAGCAATATCCCTACCGAATTAAAATATGCAACTTCTCACGAGTGGCTGCGCAGTGAAGGCAACGGTGTGTACACCGTAGGTATTACTGAGCACGCTCAGGACCTGCTGGGTGACATGGTGTTTGTTGAGCTGCCGGAAGTAGGCGACTCTGTTGGCCAGGGCGACGACGTTGCTGTGGCTGAATCTGTCAAAGCTGCTTCAGACATCTACGCACCAATCGCCGGTGAAATCGTTGCTGTCAACGAAGCACTGACTGATTCACCAGAGCTGGTGAACAGCGCACCATACACCGACGGCTGGATGTTCAAAATCAAAGCGTCTGACGAGAGCGAAGTTGCCGGCCTGTTAGACGCCGCTGGTTACAAAAACGCCATCGACGAAGAATAAGCAAGGCTAAGAGCCAGCGCCGCAAAGCCCCGTTTTACGGGGCTTTGATTTAGCGGCGGGTGCAGCCTTGTAGCCAGCTTGCTGGCCAACACAGAATTTTGGCAAGGGGTGGCCCAATCGCCGCCGCTTGCGTACAACAGCTTTTAAGTTCACAACCAGGAATCTCAGGCATGACCACTTCAGTCAAAACCCTGTCGCAACTTGCGAATCATCAAGAATTTATCGCCCGCCATATTGGTCCGGACGCTGAGCAGACCCAGGCCATGCTGGCCGAATTAGGTGTCAGCAGTGTCGAAGAGCTGATCGCTCAGACTGTGCCGGCCGGCATCCGTCTGACCACGCCTTTAGCGACAGGCGAAGCTGTTAACGAAGTGGAAGCCCTGGCTTATTTAAAAGCTGTTGCCAGCAAAAACAAAATCTTCAAATCATACATCGGT
Organism: uncultured Chromatiaceae bacterium; assembly: GCA_946481195.1. Next base: position 2,328 of record CAMLNG010000309.1, on the reverse strand, counting down.
ATGGGTTACCACCCAACGCACACGCCAAACGTGATCCTGCGTAACGTGCTGGAAAACCCGGGCTGGTACACGGCTTACACGCCATACCAGCCGGAAATTGCTCAGGGCCGTTTAGAAGCGCTGCTGAATTTCCAACAAGTGTCATTAGATTTAACCGGCATGGACTTGGCGTCGGCGTCTTTGCTGGACGAAGCCACAGCCGCTGCTGAAGCGATGGCGCTGGCTAAACGTGTCACCAAAAACAAATCCAACACTTATTTCATCGCCGATGACGTGCACCCGCAAACCATCGACGTGGTGCGCACCCGTGCCGAGATGTTTGGTTTTGACACCATCGTAGGCAAAGCTGCAGACGCGGTGAACCACGACGTATTCGGCGCTTTAATCCAATACCCGTCAACCACAGGTGAAGTGCGCAACGATGCGCAGTTAATCACTGATTTAAAAGCGAAAAAAGCCGTAGTTGCCGTCGCGACTGACCCAATGGCACTGCTGCTGTTAAAAGCACCGGGCGAATTGGGCGCAGACGTAGTGTTAGGCTCTGCCCAGCGTTTTGGTGTGCCAATGGCTTTTGGTGGCCCACACTCTGCATTCTTCGCTACCCGCGACGATTACAAACGTTCAATGCCAGGCCGCATCATCGGTGTGTCAAAAGACCGCCGTGGCAATCAGGCACTGCGCATGGCGATGCAAACCCGTGAACAACATATCCGCCGCGAAAAAGCCAACTCGAACATCTGTACTGCGCAGGTGTTATTGGCCAACATGGCGTCTTTCTACTGCGTGTACCACGGCCCGCAAGGCCTTAAAAACATCGCTGAGCGCATTCACCGTTCAGCTGACGTGTTCGCTGCCGGCTTAACCGCCAAAGGCGTCGCGCTCAAGCACACCACCTGGTTCGACACTGTGACGTTCAGCCTGGCTAACCGTGCTGAAGTCATCGCCCGTGCCGAAGCCGCTGGCGTGAACTTCCGGACTGATCTGGCTGACTCTTTAGGCGTCAGTTTCAGCGAAGCCACCACTGCTGCAGATATCGCTGAACTCTTTGATATCGTGTTTGGCACAGGCCACGGCCTGGACGTTGCAGCGCTTGACGCCGCGATCGTTGCTAAAGGCTCTGACTCAATTCCGGCTGATTTAGTACGTACTTCCAAGTACTTAACGCACCCGGTCTTTAACCAGTATCACAGCGAAACTGAGATGCTGCGTTATATCAAAAAGCTGGAAAACAAAGACTTAGCACTGAACCACTCGATGATTTCTTTAGGTTCGTGCACGATGAAGTTAAACGCCACCGCTGAGATGATCCCGGTGACCTGGCCAGAATTTGGCGCGCTGCACCCGTTCGTGCCAAAAAATCAGGCTGAAGGTTATTACCAGATGATTGGCGAACTGGCTGACTGGCTGGTGAACATCACTGGTTACGACCAAATGTCGATGCAGCCGAACTCAGGCGCACAAGGCGAATACGCCGGTATGATTGCCATTCGCAAATACCACGAAAGCCGTGGTGAAGGTCACCGCAACATCTGTTTAATTCCGGTCTCTGCGCACGGCACCAACCCGGCAACAGCGGCAATGGCGAGCTTCGAAGTGGTGCTGGTTGACTGTGACAAGTCAGGCAACATCGATATGGCCGATTTAAAAGCCAAAGCTGAAGCTGTGTCTGACCGTTTAGCGGCCATCATGGTGACATACCCGTCGACGCACGGTGTATTTGAAGAATCTATCCGTGAGCTGTGTGACATCATCCACGCCCATGGCGGCCAGGTCTACATGGACGGCGCCAACATGAACGCGCAGGTTGGTGTGACAGCACCAGGCTTTATCGGTGCTGACGTATCGCACTTAAACCTGCACAAAACCTTCTGTATTCCACACGGCGGTGGCGGCCCGGGCATGGGTCCAATCGGCGTGAAAAAACAGCTGGCTCCGTTCCTGCCAAACCACGCGGTAGTGAAAATCGAAGACACCGGCGCCAACAACGGTGCAGTATCGGCCGCGCCATTCGGCAGCGCCGGCATTCTGCCAATCAGCTGGATGTACATCAAAATGATGGGCGGCGAGGGCTTACGTCAGGCAACTGAATACGCCATCCTGAACGCCAACTACATGGCGGCCAAACTCGACCCGATGTTCCCGGTACTGTACAAAGGCACCAACGGCCGCGTCGCGCACGAATGTATTATCGACATGCGTCCGCTGAAAGAAGCGACTGGCGTCACCGAAATGGACATCGCCAAACGTCTGATGGACTACGGCTTCCACGCACCCACGATGTCATTCCCGGTCGCTGGCACACTGATGATTGAACCAACTGAATCAGAA
>CAMLNG010000308.1 GCA_946481195.1 uncultured Chromatiaceae bacterium | reverse complement strand
AAATCAGCCGGGCTGAACTGGCGTATATCATCGACAGTACCAGTGCACCGATTTGTATCCTGATCTTACTCAACGGTTGGGGCGCTTATGTGCTGGGGCTGATTTCGCCTTATGCGCTGACAGACAATCCGGTGTCGGTATTGATGGCCACTATCCCGCTGAATTTCTATGCGATTTTTACATTGTTGCTGTTATTTTTCACCATCTGGACCGGCCGCCATCTGGCACCGATGCGCCGCGCGAACCGAGAGCTGAATAAAATTGATGGCCATGACGAACAGGAAGTCGCACCGACCAAAGCGCGTTTTATGCTGGTGCCGCTGTTGACGATGATAATTGGCATGGTCGGTTTTATGCTCTGGACCGGTAACGGTGATTTATCGCAGGGCTCCGGCTCTAAATCGGTGTTATATGCCACGACATTAAGCTGCGTAGTGGCTTATCTGATGCTGTTATTCAGCAAACGCTACAACCACCAGCAGCTGGTCAATATCGGTTTTAAAGGCATGAGTGAACTGCTGGGCCTGGTCAGTATTTTGTTACTGGCGCTGGCGCTTGGTCAGAGCTTAAAAAATCTCGGCACCGGTTTATACATCTCCGGCGTCGTGGCGGATACGCTGCCGCTGTGGTTAATTCCGGCTATGTTGTTTTTAGCCGGTGCCTTGATTTCCTTTACCACAGGCACTTCCTGGGGCACTTTTGCCATCCTGATCCCGATTGGGATGCCACTGGTGGTCAATCTGGGATTGCCACCGTCACTGGTGCTGGCGGCCATCCTCGGTGGTGGTGTGTTTGGTGACCACTGCTCACCAATTTCAGATACTACGGCAGTCAGCGCTGTGGCCGCAGGCTGTGATTTGCTGGAACACACCCGCACTCAACTGCCCTATGCGCTGATTTGTGCCACGCTGGCGTTGCTTGGCTATCTGCTGTGTGGAGCCCTGATGATCGGGTAAGTCAGACAGATCTTTGGATAAAAAAAGCAGCCATTGGCTGCTTTTTTACTTTAGACGGCTAAATCGTGTGTTTCAGGCTGCGTCTGCCGGTGTTAATTCAGTCAGCTGTTGTGCCAGCAGCTCGGCCTCAACCGGCCAGAATACCTCGTCCCGTGGTTGTTCAACCCCTGTCACGCCATCCTGTGGCCGGCAGTTTTTTAAGGCGTCGCGCCATTCTTGCGGTACTTGTTCAATACCACCTATAGCACCAAACACGGCGGCGACAATCACAGCATTAGTGCCGGTGTCGCCACCCAGGCGAATAGTATCAACTAATGCCTCACCTAAGGATTTGGCGTATAGCAGTTGAAACAACAGATTCTGCAAGGCGGCCAGTGCTGGATTTTGTTGACGTAGCTCTATGGTGCCCGGCATAAATAACGCCTGGGCGATAGCGGCGCGGATCTGTGGATCGGATTTGAGTTCCTGTGCCCAGGTCTCAACGTCCTGATATAAAGTTTCGGCATCGGCGCCAGTATCGATGGCTTTGGCCAGCAGCATGGCATAAAGCCCGCTTATTTCCTGCATCAGCACGGCATTTTGCGTCAAAGCAGTGTCGGCCATCGCCCAGGCGGCAATTTGTGGCAAGGAAAAATGCACGCCGAGAATACACAATGGTGTTAAACGCGCTAAGGCATTCGCGGTGTGATCTCTTTCATCAGGCCCGCCAACAATGGCGCGTTGCAACGAGGCACCGAGCGCAAAAGGCTCAGTGCTGAGCCAATAACGATAGGCCGACAAGGCTTGTTCCTCTGAATAACTGCGGCAGTATTGCAGCATTCTGGCCTGTAGCAACATCAGCTCGCCTTCTTCGGTCGGCTGCCCTGCGAGGGTATGCCAGGGGCCACAATCCTGCAGTTGTAACAGTTCAGCTGCCGGTTTACGTCTGAGTTCCGCCGGCTGGCAAAACTCAAACTGGGTGCCCAATGCATCGGCGGCTAAGGCCGCTGCCAGCGCACCCTGCGCCCGTTGCAATGTGGTTATAGCCATGACACCTCCTGTATGCAATAAATCTGATGCACAGTCTGCAGGCTGTGCCGGTACATTGCAAGCTTCTGATTTTACAAAAGTCACTGTTGACTGGGCTTGCAGCGTTTTTGCGCCAGAGGGCTGCAGAATTATCAGACAAAAAAGCCAACCTGTTGGTTGGCTTTACTTGGACCTTAAAATGGGGGCTTTAATCAGCCGCCATATTTTTCTGCCAGATATAACCAGGTTTCCAGCACGGTATCCGGGTTCAATGACACCGAATCGATGCCCTGATCCATCAGCCAGGCCGCAAAATCTTCGTGATCGGATGGCCCCTGGCCACAGATCCCGACATATTTGCCTTTAGCTTTGGCGGTAGAAATCGCCATCGACAACAGCTTTTTGATCGCCGGATTACGTTCATCAAAAAGATGGGCAATCAACCCGGAATCACGGTCCAGACCCAATGTCAGCTGGGTCAGATCGTTGGAGCCAATGGAGAAACCGTCAAAGAATTCGAGGAATTCTTCCGCCAGCAGACAGTTTGATGGCAGTTCACACATCATGATGACTTTGAGACCGTTTTCGCCGCGTTTTAAGCCCTGCTCTGCCAACAAGCCAATCACCGCTTCGGCTTCGCTTAAGGTACGCACGAACGGGATCATGATCTCGACATTGGTCAGACCCATGTCGTTACGAACGCGTTTCAACGCCTCACACTCGAGGGCAAAACAATCGCGGAAATCTTCTGAGATATAACGCGAAGCACCACGGAAACCAATCATCGGGTTTTCTTCATGCGGCTCATACTGGCGGCCCCCCACCAGGTTGGCGTATTCATTGGATTTAAAATCCGACATCCGCACAATCACGCGTTCCGGCGCAAAAGCCGCGGCCAGCGTGGAAATGCCTTCCGTCAGCTTGGCGACATAGAATTCGACCGGTGAGGCATAACCTGCCATCATCTCGTCGATTTGTGCTTTAACATCGGCCGGCTGCACGTTGTAGCTCAGCAGCGCTTTTGGATGCACACCAATCATCCGGTTGATGATAAATTCCAGACGCGCCAGACCAATACCGGCGTGTGGCAGTTTAGCAAAACCAAAAGCACGCTCCGGGTTACCGACGTTCATCATAATTTTCATTTTCAGCGCCGGCATGCTGTCAACGCGCGAAGTCACAACGTTAAACGGCAGAATGGCGTCATAAACATAACCGGTATCACCTTCGGCACAGGATACTGTGACCTGCTGACCGGTTTTCACCTTTTCAGTGGCATCACCACAACCCACTACAGCCGGAATACCAAGCTCACGCGCAATGATGGCGGCGTGACAGGTACGGCCACCGCGGTTAGTGACAATGGCCGAGGCGCGTTTCATGATCGGTTCCCAGTCCGGGTCTGTCATGTCGGTGACGAGTACATCACCCGGCTGGATTTGATCCATGTCGGCGATGCTGGCCAGCACTTTGGCAGTGCCTGAACCGATTTTGTGGCCGATAGCACGGCCTTCAGTCACAACGGCGGCACTGCCCTGTAACTGATAACGTTCCATCGAGTTGCTGTCTTCACGCGAGCGTACGGTTTCCGGCCGCGCCTGCACGATATAAAGTTTACCGTCGATGCCGTCTTTAGCCCATTCGATGTCCATCGGCCGGCCATAGTGTTTTTCAATAGTGATGGCCTGACGGGCCAATTCTTCTACTTCGGCGTCTGTAATGGAAAACTGGCGACGTTTTTCTGCAGCGACGTCTTCAATGCGGACCTGTTTGCCGTGGCTGTGTTCGCCGGAATACACCATCTGTACCAGCTTACTACCTAAGGTGCGACGCACTACAGCCGGGCGGCCGGCGCTGACAGTCGGTTTGTGTACATAAAATTCGTCCGGGTTGACAGCGCCCTGCACGACCATCTCGCCAAGGCCAAAGCTGGAGGTGATAAAGACCACATCTTCAAAACCCGATTCGGTATCGATGGAGAACATCACGCCGCTGGAGGCGCAATCAGAGCGCACCATGCGCTGCACACCGGCGGATAACGCCACGCCGCGGTGGTCGTAGCCCTGGTGCACGCGATAGGAAATGGCGCGGTCATTAAATAAGGAGGCGAATACGTGTTTGATGGCTTCGATGACATGCTCGTAACCACGTACGTTTAAGAAGGTTTCCTGCTGGCCGGCGAACGACGCGTCCGGCATATCTTCGGCAGTAGCGCTCGAGCGTACAGCGAATGAAGCATCGTTGCCCATACCGGCGCAAAGCTCATCAAAAGCCTGACGGATGGCGGCTTCAAATTCAGGTTGGAATGGCGTATCTATTACCCATTGACGGATTTGTGCACCGGCTTTGGCCAGAGCTGTCACATCGTCGACATCCAGGCCGTCGAGCAGCTGATAAATCCGCTCGTTCACACCGCTTTGCTCAAGGAATTGGTTAAAGGCTTCGGCGGTGGTCGCAAAACCACCCGGCACTTGCACACCGACGCCAGAAAGGTTACTGATCATCTCACCCAAAGAGGCATTTTTGCCTCCAACCCGCGGGACATCGTGCATGCCCAAATCCTGATACCAAACAACGAATTCTTGCACAGTATGTCTCCAATTTTTGTTGCAGGTTATGTAAGCTTACAGCGGCAGACACGTAAGCAAAATAATTCTACACTGCTGGCCGTCCAAATTAAAATGCTAATTTTTAATGAAAATTTATAACAACAAATGAGGTTTCTGATGCGTACAGCCTTTTATATCTCTGATGGCACGGGCATTACGTCCGAAGTGTTCGGACACGCGCTGCTGTCGCTGTTTGAAGCCGAATTCGACCATGTCACTATTCCTTTTGTTGAAACTCCGCTGAAAGCCGAACAAGCCAAGCAACGCATTAACGATCGTTATAAAACTACCGGCGTGCGGCCTTTGGTGTTCCAGACCTTTGTTGACGAACAGCTGCGAGCCATCATCAATAGTTCAGAAGGCGTCTGTTATGACTTCCTCAATGCTTTTGTTGAGCCGATGCAAAAAGAACTGGGTATTCCGGCCAAACCCAAAACTCACCGTACTCATAGTATTC
>CAMLNG010000307.1 GCA_946481195.1 uncultured Chromatiaceae bacterium | reverse complement strand
GGCTTTGGTTGTAGCGACGGCGTGTTGCTGATTACACAATCCGGCACCACTTATACCGCCAGTAAAATCGCCAATCCGGCCGATATCACCGGCACCAATAGGGTTGGTACTGTCGAAGGACACGATGATGCGGCACATTTTGTCGGACTCGCGGGTGCGCTGGTATTTGCTGTTGATCCAAAGACCAACACCATGAGCAAAATCGACTGGCAGGCACCGGCCAATGCTGCCATCGTCGGTTATGGCTTTACCGCCAAAGCCAAACACTTTGTGCTGCTGGATAATCAGGGTTATCTGACCGTGCTGAATTACAATGGCAGCGCTTTTACGCTGGCTGGTAAAGTGCAGGTCGCAAGCGGGTTGAGCGCCATGCCAACCGGCAGCAGTCTGCAACTGACACTGGCGGGCAGCGAATACCGCGCTTATGTCAGTCACCCGGTGAACAAAGCTGTGGTAGCGGTCGATTTGGCTAAATTACAGGTGACATCAACGCTGCAGTTAAACTACACCCCGCACAAGTTGACCTGGTTGGGTATCCCGCAATAATTCTTCAGCTTTGTGCCATGCAATTCCACGCCGGCTTGTGCCGGCGTGTTTTTTCCGCCACATCGTGATTGTGCTGCGACACAGCGCACTGGTAGCTTAGTGAGGCTGCACCGGTATTCATCGTTTGAACAAGGGAACTGACCGCATTCGTTGATCCTGAGCACTTTGCTTTGCGTTGAGACAGTGCAGAATCCCGCAATAACTTTTTTGGCGATTGCCACAACCCGCATTGGAGCCGATTACATGAGACTCACGCTGACCTGGCTTGGTATTTTTACTGCAATGATGCTGGCCATGCCTGCCATTGCCCAGCAAAAGCCATCAGGCCCTGCAGTTCCTGTAGTGGTTGCCGCTGTGACTGCGCAGGATGTACCGGTCTGGCTGCGCGGTATTGGCCAGGTGAAACCGCAGCAAAGCGTTGAGATCCGGCCGCAGGTCGATGGTTTATTGCAGCAGGTGCTGGTGCGCGAAGGCGAGATGGTCACAGCCGGTCAGTTGCTGGCGACGCTGGATGACCGTGCTATTAAGGCAGCGCTGGCGCAGGCCAAAGCGCAGCGTGCTGTGGTAGAAGCCAAACTCAATGTGGCCAAACGCGATTTACAGCGTTATCAGAATTTAAGCCAGAGCCAGGCCATTTCCGCCCAGCAAAAAGACCAGCAGCAGGCCAATGTGCAGCAGCTGCAGGCTGAACTGCAAAGCGTTGATGCGCAAATCAATGCACAGCAAGTGCAATTATCCTTCACGCAAATTCATGCGCCTATCGCCGGTCAGGTGGGTATTCGCAATGTCGATGCCGGTAACTATGTGCGCCCGTCGGACACCCAGGGTTTATTTTCCGTGGTGCAGCTTGACCCGATCAGCGTAGAAATGGCTCTGCCGCAAGCACAGCTGCCGCAGTTACAACAGCTGATGCAGCAAGTGCGTCAGCAGCAGGCAGTGCCGGTCGAAGCTTTTGTACAAGACGGCGGCGAAAAACTCGCCAGCGGCACTTTGGCCGTCGTGGATAACAAAGTCAGCCCAGGCAGCGGCACTATCCGTATCAAAGCTGATTTTGCCAATCCGGCGCAGGCCCTGTGGCCGGCACAGACTGTGGTGGTGGCGCTTCGCAGCAAATTATTACCTCAGGCGCTGACCATTCCGGTCAAAGCGCTGCAACAAGGCCCACAAGGCGCTTTTGTCTGGTCTGTCGATGGTGATAAAGCAAAAGTGCAGCCGGTGCAAGTGCTGGAAAGTAATGAGACTGTGGTGGTGGTGAGCGGCGTCAGCGCCGGAGCGCAAGTAGTGGTCGATGGTCAAAGCCGGCTGCGGCCGGGGGCCACTGTGGTGATTAAAACCGCTGCTGAGCAGGCACAAGCAAACAAAGCGAAAAAAGACGCTAAACAAGCCGCGGCGGAGCACGCAGCATGAATAGCCGCAGTATTTTTGCCTGGTGCATGCAGCACCCGATCGGCACAGTGCTGCTGACCTGTGCCTTAGTGCTGATGGGGATTCTGGCCTTTCCGCGCCTGTCGATTGCGCCTTTGCCGGAAGCTGAATTTCCGACCATTGAAGTCAGCGCCCGTTTACCCGGCGCCAGCGCGGAAACGATGGCCTCAGCCGTTGCCACGCCGCTGGAAGTCGCGCTCAGTGTGGTGCCCGGCATCACTGAAATGACCTCGAGCAGCGCGCTCGGTTCGGTTAATATCACGCTGCAGTTTGTGCTGGAAAAAGATATCGATGCCGCCGCGCAGGAAGTGCAGGCAGCGCTTAATCAGGCTGCGGGTCGTTTGCCGGATATGCCAAATCAACCGACCTGGCGCAAAGCCAATCCGTCGGACAGCCCGATTTTAATCATCGGTGTGACCTCAGAAACGCTGTCGCGCACACAAATCAGCGACCTGGCCGAAACCGTGCTGGCGCGTCAGCTCAGCCAGATTTATGGCGTCGGCGAGGTGTTTATCGGTGGCCAGCAAAAGCCGGCCATTCGTATTCAGGCGCGGCCGGAAGTGCTGGCAGCCAATAACTTAACGCTGGCTGATATCCGCGCTGTGGTACAAAAAGCCAGTGTCAATCAGCCGAAGGGCGCGTTATTTGGTGCCAACCGGGTGTCGACGCTCGCGGTCAACGACCAAATCTTCAGTGCTGACGAATATGGCCAGCTGATTGTCAAATACGACAACGGCAACCCGGTGTATCTGCGCGATGTCGCCAATGTAGTGGCCGGTGCGGAAAATGACTTTGTGCAGATTTGGCCGAACGGTGAATCGGGTGTGGCGCTGATTATCCGCCGCCAGCCGGGCGCCAATATTGTCGCGACCGCTGATGCCATTCAGGCGGCACTGCCGCAGCTGGTGTCGGCGTTACCTGCTGATATTAAAGTTGAAGTGTTTAACGACCGCACCCGCACTATTCGTGCTTCGCTGGCAGAAGTGGAGCTGACGCTCGCCATTGCCGTGGTGCTGGTCATCGCAGTAATGGCGGCGTTTTTAAAGCAGTGGTCGGCAACCTTAATAGTCACAGCAGTGCTGTTGGTGTCCTTGATTGCCACTTGCGCTTTTATGTATGTCGCCGGTTTTAGCCTGAATAACCTGACCTTGGTGGCTATCGTCATTGCGGTTGGCTTTATCGTCGATGATGCGATAGTGGTGATTGAAAACATCCATCGTTATCTCGAATTGGGCCTCAGTAAAACCGAAGCGGCACTGAAAGGCGCGCAAGAGATTGGGTTTACCGTGATTTCGATTTCAGTGTCGCTGATCGCGGCCTTTATCCCGCTGCTGTTTATGGGCGGTATTATTGGCCGGTTGTTTCTGGAGTTCTCGTTAACCGCCGCCGCGGCTATTTTGATTTCAGTAGTGGTGTGTCTGACCTTAGCCCCGACGCTGGCGTCGATTTTTATGGATAAAGCGCCGCATCATGATGCCAACAATCCCGGCTTGTTCGACCGGCTGGTGCAGCGTTATGACCGGGTGCTGACCTGGGCTTTAGCGCATCAGCGTGTGATGCTTTGCGTGTTTGGCCTGACGCTGGCCGGCAGTGTGGCAAGCTTTATCGCTATCCCAAAAGGGTTTTTCCCGCTGCAGGACACTGGTTTTGTCATCGGTTCTACCCAGGCCGCGTCGGATATTTCCTATGAAGACATGGTGGCCAAACACAAGCAGCTGGAAGATATCCTGCGTAAAGACCCGGACATCACTGGCTTTAACCATGCGGTCGGCGGCAATAATTCGACCGGGGCAGGACGGATCTGGATAGTGCTGAGCGACCCGGATGACCGCGACGCCAGCGCCAGTGAAATCATCGACCGCTTGCGGCCGCAGTTTGCGCAAATCCCTGGGCTGCAGGTGTTTTTACGCGCCTCGCAGGATATTAACTTAGGCGCCAACCAGGGCCGGGCGCAGTATCAGTATGTGTTAAAAGCGCTGGATAGCGACGAACTGGCGAGCTGGACCAATCAGCTCACGGCAAAACTTCGGCAAAACCCGTTGTTCACTGATTTGTCCAACGACCTGCAGTGGGACGCTAATATCATCCGGCTGGAACTGGACCGCCAGGCTGCAGCGCGCTTGGGTTTTACCGCCGCTGATCTGGACCAGGCTTTGTATGACGCTTTTGGTCAGCGCCAAATCAGCGAATATCAGACCGAAACCAACCAATACAATGTGATTCTGGAAGTAAGCCCCGAACAACGTGGCCGCGCCGACAGCCTGAATTATTTCTACCTGCGCTCGCCGCTGACCGGCGACATGGTGCCGCTACTGAGCTTTGCCAAAGTGTTGCCGGCACAAAGTGGCCCTGTGGTGATTGCCCACCACGGTATGCAGCCGGCGGCGAATATCTCCTTTAACCTGGCGGCCGGCGTGGCGCTTGGCGATGCGGTGAAAGCGCTGGAGCAGGCGCGCGCTGAGCTGAATATGCCAGCGGCGGTGCTCGGTACTTTCTTAGGTGCTGCGCAGGCGTTTCAGGATTCACTCGCCAGTCAGCCGCTGCTGATCCTGACTGCATTGCTGGCGGTTTATATCATCCTTGGTGTTTTGTACGAGAGTTTTGTCCACCCGCTGACGATTCTGTCGACGCTACCGTCGGCGGCGATTGGCGCTATCGGGCTGCTGTGGTTATGGGGCTTAGATTTCTCCATCATGGCGCTGATTGGCATCATTCTGCTCATCGGTATCGTGAAGAAAAACGGCATTCTGATGGTCGACTTTGCCCTGCAGGCGCAGCGCGAACAGGGCTTAAGCGCACGTGATGCCATTCACCAGGCCTGTCTGGTGCGGTTTCGCCCTATCATGATGACGACGCTCGCCGCGATTCTCGGCGCAGTGCCGCTGCTGCTTGGCTTTGGCACCGGTTCTGAACTCCGGGTGCCGCTTGGGGTGGCGATTGTCGGTGGGCTGGCCTTTAGCCAGATCCTGACGTTACTGACCACGCCTGTGGTGTTTCTGACGCTGGATAAGTTGTTTTTGCAAAAACGCCGGCAGGCCTAATCGGCGCTCAGCGCCTTTTTTTCGTGGTACAGCGCATT
>CAMLNG010000306.1 GCA_946481195.1 uncultured Chromatiaceae bacterium | reverse complement strand
TTACAGGCAAAAAATGCCCGACATCAGCATTTCTTAATCGCTGGTAATAAGTCAGAAACTCAGCCTTTTGATTTGCGTCAACGCATTGAACTACCAGCAACTATTCAGGGAAGTAGCTGGTTTGTCGATGAAGCTGCGTTGTTGGCGTTCCAAAGCCAACAAAAAAGTGGCGCAAAACTACTGATGTTCCACCACAAAACGGCTAGTGCATGGCTGTTTGACACTTTGCGTAGTGCAGCAGATTTCCAGAGACCCAAGCAGCAATATCAGGCCAAACAGCATTCATGGTTACTTGAAGCGGCAAATGCCCGCTTTTATGCCGGTGATTTTGACGGTGACGGTGAGCAAGACTTGTTAATTCTCAATGCAAATACTGGCAATCATCAGGTCGTGCCATTTGATAAAAATAATCAGTTCAAAACTGCCCGGCTGGTCGCCCAGCAATCGCCATGGGGCCTGAAAACAAAAGAGCGCATTATCATCCGGGATTTTAATCTGGATGGGACCGATGATGTGTTTGCATTATCAAATGATGGTTTGTCGCCAAATTATCTGGTTTATGGTGACAAACAACAGGGATTCCATAAGGCTTCCGGCAAAGCAATTCATGTGTTGCAAAACGAGCTGAGCTGGGCAGATAACAAAGCAGGGATCAGGCCCGTTGTACGTAAGTCGAATCGCCAGACCCTGCTTTTCCGGGTTTACAACGCGAATGAACAATCAAAAGCCAACGCTCATTGTTTGGGATGGTTGTATGACACGGAAACCGACCAGACGCAGGAACTTTGCAATTTAGCTAATAAAGATAATTTTCGAAATGGCGATTTCGTCCCTGCGAGCGACATTCTGAATGAATGCCCAATAGAACTCGTGGTCCCGTTACAAAACACTCTGATACAGGACTGTGTCCCGAATCAGAATATACCCCTGACGCCATCGATCCCGCCTCAAGTCAGCAGCAATGTGTTTAATGTCGGCGCAAACTTTAACGTACAACTGGCCAATACAAACGATTTCCGGGCTGTGGAATATCAAGTTTATGCTGAAGATCAATCTGGTAGCTATGAACAGATTGCTAGGGTTTCAGCACCACCAGTCAGTAACGGTGTGAACTTTATAACTATCAATGTGAAGTTTACTCGCATTGGTACTTTTAGCTTGTTGTACCGGGTATGTAACAGTGAAGGCTGTTCCGGATTTAGCCCGAATTCAGATAACTTCCAGATCCAGGCACCTCAGGTCATTCATCGGGTGAACGCTGTCGCAGGGGCAAATGGCAGCATCAGTCCGGCGACTCGTGATGTCCCACATGGTCAGACTACTACATTTACCGTAACGGCCAACCCTGGATACACTGCCTCCGCCGCCGGTTGCTCTGGACAACTGGTTGGAACCACCTACACAACAGGTCAGATAACCAACGCCTGTAACGTCAATGCCACCTTTACTGCAATCCAACTGCCACAGGTGAGTAGCCCGGCCATATCCCCCAATGGCGGCATCCATTCAGGGTCAGTGTCGGTGAGCCTGAGTTCGGCAACCACAGGCGCTACTATCCGCTACAGCACCAATGGAACGGATATCAGCACCAGTTCGCCGGTATATTCTGCACCTTTTACTTTAACTGCCAATGCCACAGTTAAAGCCAGAGCTTTTAAAGCAGGCATGACCGATAGTACACAAACAGCTGCAAGTTTTACGGTGAACCCGCTGCCACAGGTGAGTAGCCCGGCCATATCTCCCAACGGCGGCATCCATTCAGGTTCAGTGTCGGTGAGCCTGAGTTCTGCAACCACAGGCGCTACTATCCGTTACAGCACTAATGGTACGGATATCAGCACCAGTTCGCCGGTATATTCTGCACCTTTTACTTTAACTGCCAATGCCACAGTTAAAGCCAGAGCTTTTAAAGCAGGCATGACCGATAGTACACAAAGAGCTGCAAACTTCAGTTTCACCACTACAGACACCACCAGCACTTTTAGTTATGACGCCAGAGGGCGCCTGATTGCTGCGACTGACAATAACAGCCTGTCAATGGCGCAGGCACTTGACGATGGTCATAACAGGACGACGCTGGAGATCAGCAATATTCCAGCAACTTCGCCCCGTATCACGCTTTTTTCTGCACCAGATAAAGTCAGTGTGGCTGGAGCCACAGTACAGGTGCAGTGGGCTGCACAAAATGCCAGCAAATGCTCGCTGCAGGTAGCCGGTGGTTACGGCCAGCAACTGAATTTACCCGCGACCGGTAGCGCCAATATTCAGGTGCCTGTAGCGACATCGATCATCCTGCAATGTACCAATGGTCAGTTCACTGATGTGGAAGGAAAAATCATCAGAATTGGCAATTAACGGTTTGATGCAACGAGCGTTCATGAGGCATTCGCTTCGCAGTTGGACAAGGACGAACCTGTAAAGAGAAGCAACAAAACATGAAATTCATCAATAAAGCTCTGATTGGTCTCTGTGTGTTTTTAGCGAATATCCCGAATTTGTCAGCAAGCGAACTAAAACTGTTAAAACCGTTGCAGGTTGCAGCAGATCTGAACTCCGTGGACCTGATGTCCGGCAAATTCTACCCGCAACTGCCGGTACTACAAATTCCTGCAGCGCCAAATTTGTCGTTACAAAGCATGCAGCAGTTCGACTCAAAAATTACCGGTGTGTTGTACAGTGCCGCTACACCACAGGGCTTCCTGATCGGTCCGCGCAAAGAAAGTTATACCTTGATCTTTGGCGGCAAAACGTCGGAATTTTTTAACTGTAATCCGGAATGTGTGGCTGCTGATGGCACTGGGTCAAAATTGCTTGGCACTATGGACGCATCTTCCCGGCAATTTACTTACAAACAAGGCAAAACCGGTTTACTGGTACGGTATACCTTAATGTCTTCATTTCAGGATTTCAGTAGCGATCCGCTGAGTAAAAAAACCTATGAAGGCACCTGGTACGCCAGCGAAGTGTATTTTCCGGATGGGGAAAAGCTCAGTTACCAGTACGACACCGCAGTTTCGGGTCTGGTGAAACATCACAGGCCCAAAACGGTCACCACCAATTTGGGTTATCAGTTAATCCTGACCTACAAATCAAATGACATCAGTACAGGCACTTTTGCCTGGAGTTCAGTCGCCACGGCCCGCATTGTCAAAACGGATGCACCTGCAACAGATCTGGCCCGTTTTACCTATAGTGGACAGAGCGCATACAGCCAAAGCGACCTGCTGGGGAATACATGGAGCTACAGTGGTTTAGATAATGCACTGGGTGCCAGTGATTTTACTTCAGTATTTTCACTGAAATTACCGGATGACAGTGCGCAAACTCTGCAAGTCAGCAGCGCCACCCTGAACTATGGCGGCATCAATCATAATTTATTTGTCACCGACGTCGTGAATCGTGGTCTGGCCTACAAATACAGCTATACCGCAGCGACGGGCACCGGTTTTGACCCGGCTAAGCAGTTTTCCAAAATTCAGATCACAGGCCCTGCCGGCTATCAGCGCACTGTTCAGCTGAGCGTTTATCCGGCCCCAGAACAGCGCCAACTGATCACATCAGACACCGATAGCCTTGGGCGGACAACCCGTTACACCTACACAGACCACAAACTGGTTGAGTCTGTGACCTTTCCTGAGGGAAACCAAGAAGTTTATAGCTATGACGACCTCGGTAATCTGATTAAAAAACAACAAATTGCCAAGCCTGGTTCTAATCTGAACGACCTTGTCACTGAAGCCATTTATGACATCGTCAACTGTGACGTCCATCTGACTTTATTGTGCTATCGGCCAACTCATTCTCTGGATGCGAAAGGCAACCGTACCGATTACAGCTTTGACCCGGACCACGGTGGCCTGCTGACTAAGCTGGAGCCTGCCGATGCCAACGGTATCAGACGTTTAACAACCAATACTTTTGAACGCCTGAACGGCTTTTATCGTCTGACCAAAACTTCAGTCTGCGGTGTGGGTCAATGCAGTGGCAAACTCGAGCAAATTACCGAGTTCACTTACTGGAACAACACCAGCCTGCCAAAAACAGTGACTAAAACCAATGGCAGTCGCAGTAAAACCGAAATCATAACATTTGATTACGACACCTCAGGCCGCCTGTTGATGGAAGACGGCCCATTAGCCGGCACTTCAGATGCAAAATACTACCGGTACGATTTAACAGGCCGCAAAACCTGGGAGATTGGACCGGTTAATCAACAAGGCAAGCGACCGGCCACCCGTTACAGTTATCGCAATCAGGATGGTCAGGTGCGATTGACGGAACAAGGCCTGTTAAATTCCGCAACTGATGAGAATTTGCAGACTGAACTGACTACTGAACATCAGTTTGATGGCAAAGGTCTGAAGAAGAAAACGGAGGTCAGATCTGCACAGCAAATTGAAGCAGTAACGCAATTCAGTTATGACAACGGTAACCGCCAGTTGTGCATTGCCCTGCGAATGGACCCGGGACAATTCACGGCGCCACCAACTGATGCCTGTGTGCGAGGCAGCAAAAGTGAATATGGTGATGACCGGATCAGTCAGTTTAGTTACGACACCAATTCACGTTTACTCAAAACCATCTCAGGCCTTGGCACTGCTGCCGAGGGTATTGATATCGAGATGACTTACACTGCCAACGGGCAGGTCGAAACACGTGCAGATGGTAACGGCAACAGCACAGTTTATAGCTATGACGGTTTTGACCGGTTAAAACGCACAACCTTCCCGGACGGCAGTTTTGAGGAAAATGGTTATGATGCGAACCACAACCTGCAAACGTTGCGAAAACGCGATGGCGTCACGTTCACACATAGTTTTGACAACACCAACCGGCTCAGCAATACCCTGGTACCTTCCGAGAGCACGATTGTTTTTGGTTACGACAGCCTGGGTCGGGAAACGTCGGTCACCCGTGGTGTTCAGACGGTAAGCACAACTTATGAAGATTTAGGGCGGCTGGAAACAACCAGTACTAACGGCAAAACTTTAACTTATGGCTACGACAACGCCGGACGACGCAACCGGTTAACGTATCCGGATGGGTTTTATG
>CAMLNG010000305.1 GCA_946481195.1 uncultured Chromatiaceae bacterium | reverse complement strand
AATCAGGCTGCCGTTTGATTGCGCCGGAAACAGCAGCTGGTTCAGCAGCGTGACACCGCCGGAATACAAAGCGCCACAGCACACCAGAGCGACCAGACTAAAACGTAAAGCCGGTAACCATAAGGCATGTTGCTGCACAGGCGCATTCTCAGCTGTAGAGGCAGACATAGGTTGAGTAAAAGCAGAATTCAGGTTCATCTCAGAGCATCCAGTTCAGGCCAAGGTCAATCAGTTTGATCGCGACAAAAGGCAGCAGCAGGCCACCCAGGCCGTAGATCAGCAGGTTATTACGCAGCAGTTTTTCTGCGCTGATGGCGCGAATTTTCACGCCTTTCAGCGCCAGCGGGATTAACAGTGGAATAATCACGGCGTTAAAAATCAGTGCTGAGATCACCGCCATTTGCGGGTCTGGTAACTGCATCAGGTTCAGCAGGCCTATGCCTGGCATAGACGCAGCAAACACAGCCGGAATGATGACAAAATATTTGGCGACGTCATTGGCGAGCGAAAAGGTGGTCAAAGCGCCGCGGGTGATCAGCAGCTGTTTACCGACTTCCACCACAGCCAGCAGTTTGGTCGGGTCTGAATCCAAATCCACCATATTGCCGGCATCTTTGGCCGCCTGGGTGCCGGAATTCATCGCGAGGCCCACATCGGCCTGGGCTAAGGCTGGCGCGTCATTGGTGCCGTCGCCAACCATCGCCACTAAGTGCCCTTTGGCCTGCTCCGCCCGAATGAGTGCCAGCTTGTCTTCCGGCCGCGCTTCAGCGACAAAATCATCAACACCGGCCACAGCTGCAATAGCACCGGCCGTGATGGGGTTGTCGCCGGTCACCATCACAGTCCGCACGCCCAGCGCCCGCAGTTTGGCAAAACGTTCTGCTACGCCAGGTTTAATCACATCCGAGAGCTGGATCACACCGAGGATGCGCTGCTGTGACACCACCACCAGCGGCGTAGCGCCTTGTTGCGCGACTTTGCTGACGATCCCTTCCAGCGCCTGTGGCACCGCAAGCCCCTGGCTGATGGCGAAACGGCAGATGGCATCGCTGGCGCCTTTATAAGCAAAAGA
The DNA here is from genome assembly GCA_946481195.1 of uncultured Chromatiaceae bacterium. Next base: position 3,990 of record CAMLNG010000305.1, on the reverse strand, counting down.
GCAGGCAAAGCTGTTTTTGCCTGTCAGTTCGGCAACTGACATGCGTAAACCAGACAAACGGGTTTCAGCACTGAACGGTACAAACTCAGCATCCAGCGGCAACTCAGTGATATCACCGAGTTCACGCCCCAGTTTCACCACAGATTTGCCTTCCGGCGTCGGGTCCTGCAGCGAACTTAACACTGCAACCCGCACCAGCTCGGTTTGGGTCACGCCAGGCAATGGCAGAAATGCCGTGGCCTGGCGGTCACCAAAGGTGATAGTGCCGGTTTTATCCAACAATAAAGTGTCGATATCACCGGCCACTTCCACCGCTTTGCCCGATTTGGCAATCAGGTTGGCCGCTAAGGCCCGGTTCATGCCGGCAATACCAATCGCAGGTAACAGCCCGGCAATAGTGGTTGGGATTAAACAGACCAAGAGCGCAATCAGCAGCAGCGGGTCGAGCTTAATGCCGACAAATTCTGCCATCGAAGGCAAGGTTGCCACCGCCAGCAAAAACACCAGGGTTAATGCCGCCAGCAGCACTGTCAGTGCCAGTTCGTTCGGTGTTTTTTGCCGCTGCGTGCCTTCGACCAGCCGGATCATTTTGTCTAAAAAACTATGGCCGGATTCCGCGGTGACCTGCACTTCAATGCGGCCGCTAAGCAGCTTAGTGCCGGCGATCACACCAGAGTGATCAGTACCGGCCTCACGCAGCACCGGCGCCGATTCACCGGTCAGCGCCGACTCATTGATTGACGCCACGCCAGTGATGATTTCGCCATCCGCCGGGATCAGCTGCCCCGGCTCAACCACCACCACATCACCTTGTTTTAACGTGCTGGCATTGACCTGCGTCAGTTGACCGGCTTTGTTACGCAAAGTGGCGGTTAAATCGCGCCGCGTGGCTTTTAAGCTCGCGGCTTGGTCGCGGCCACGCGCTTCGGCTATCGCTTCAGCGAAATTGGCAAACCAGACGGTAAATAACAAAATCAGGCTACAACACAAGGCAAAACCATAAGGTTCACCTGAAGACCAGCGTTGCAGGGTCATGGCAAATGACCACAAGGTGCCGACCCAAACCACAAACATCACCGGGCTTTTGATGGCCTGCATCGGCGCCAGTTTGCGCCACGCATCCATACTGGCGGTGCGCACAGCACCGGCACTGATCTGCATTGAATTACTCATCAGAAACACTCCACAGAATTAAGGCACTAACGCAGGTCAACAAGGGCTTCGCCAATAGGGCCAAGCACCATCGACGGCAGGAACGACAGGAAATTCAGTAACAGAATGACCACCACCACAGTCACACCAAAGGTCAGACTTTGCAGCGGCAGACTGGCTGCACCGGGTGGCGTCACTGGTTTTTGCGCCAGACGGCCGGCAATCACCAGTGGGATTAATAGCGGCAGATAACGACCGAGCAGTAACGCCAGCATAGTACTGAGGTTCCACCAGGGCGTGTTGTCGCCAAGACCCTCAAAGCCAGAACCGTTGTTGGCAAAAGCGGAGGTGTACTCATAAAACACCTGAGAAATGCCGTGCAGCCCCGGGTTGCTGTTGCCGGTCCAGGCCGGTACCGACAAGGTGACGGCCGTTAAAATCAGGATCACGGCGCTTGGCAGCACCAATAGCAGGCCCAGCCAGCTCAGTTCGGTTTTCTCCAGCTTGCGGCCAAACATCTCCGGCGTGCGGCCAATCATCAGCCCGGCAATAAATACCGCCAGCCAGATGTAGACAATAAAGTTAATCAGACCACAGCCAATGCCGCCCCAGATGGCATTAATCAGCATGCCGGCCCGGCTGACGAGCCCAGCCAGCGGGTTTAGCGAATCATGCATCGCATTGACCGAACCGTTTGAGGTCTGGGTGGTCAGCGTTGACCAGAGCGCCGACAAATCAGTGCCAAACCGCAGTTCTTTGCCTTCAAGATTACCGCCGTTGGCGCCAAGACCGGCAAAGGCAGCATTCGGTTGCATTTCGCTGTACACAGCTGCGGCAACAAAACACAAGCTCAGCAGTGCCATCACGGCAAAACTCATGCGGGCAAAACCCTGGCCGGCTTGTGGTGTGAAGCCGCTCTGCGTGCCGGAAGCACCGGCCGCGCGTTGCAACATGCCGCCCATCAGCCACAGCATCGCCATCGGCACCAGTACTAGAGCTATGGTTTGTAAGGCGTTGGACAATGGCGTTGGGTTTTCCAGCGGATTGCTGCTGTTTGGGCCATACCAGCCGCCGCCATTGGTGCCGAGCTGTTTGATAGCGACCATCGCCGCGACCGGGCCCTGCGGGATCTTCTGGCTTTGTGCCTGTTCAGCACTTTGTGGCGCTTCCAGCAATACTGCTTCAGTTGCTGCCTGATAATTCGATGGGACGCCCTGGCTGCCAAGCAACAGCGCCAGCACTACTGACAATGGCAGCAATACGCGGGTAAATGCACGCAGGCTGTCCTGATAGAAGTTACCGAGGTTACGCGGTTCGCCGGCTTTCGCGGTTGTCGCGTTGAGACCACCGGTCATGCCACGCAGCACCGCCAGTGCTAAAGCAAGGCCCATCGCCGGAGTTAAAAATTGCAGGGTGACCAGCACTACACTCTGGCTAAATAAGCTCAGTTGCAGCTGACCTGAATAATGCTGCTGATTGGTGTTGGTTAAAAAGGATACTGCAGTGTGCAGTGCCAAATCCCAGCTCAGCGGGCCGACGTTATCCGGGTTCAGCGGTAACAGATGCTGACACAGCAACAGCATATAAGCGATGAGGCCAAGCAGTAAATTAGCGGCAACAAAAGCCAGGCCATATTGCCGCCAGTTCATACCGGCCCGGCCGTCGACGCCGAGCAGGCGCAGAATCAGCCGTTCCGGTGCCAGAAAAACTTTATCTGACCAGTGCGGCGCACCGGCAAACACCGCCGTCATATAACGGCCAAGCGGCCAGGACAGAAGCCCCGCCGCCAGTAAAATCAAGATGACGTCCATCAGCGCTCCTAAAACTTTTCCGGCGCACGCATGGCTTCCGCCAGCACCAACGCCAGTGCACACAAGGTGAATAACAACAACCAGTTCATCACGGATCCTCAGTGGTAATTCCACGGAAAATTGTCGGATTTCGGGCCGTAAAGTCTCCAGAGCTAAAAAGCGGATGGCCGTAAAGAAGGCGTAAAAATGCTGGGTAAAAACGGCGGAAATGGAGCTGAGCCAGAGTAGCTCAGCACATGACGGTAACAGGATTTGGCATCAGGCCGGCAGCAAAAAACTGCAACCCAGCAGTACAACTGCCAACACCAGCCGCAGCGCGATGTCGCGCATAACCGGATAACGTGGAAACAAAGGCCGGAACTCAGGCGCTATCGGCATCGGCTGCAGTGCCGGCACATTGGCACCGCCGGTGTTACCAAGTGGCACCCAACCCAGCAGGTAAGCCGGCAGCACCGCCAACAATCGCAGCAGCTGGCCCCGGACTTCGGCCCGAGTCTGTTGACGCACGCCACATTTGAGCATCCACCAGTGGCTTTGCAAATGCAGCCACAGAAAACGCTGGCCCAGTACATGCGCCTGCTCCAGGCGATTAAAAGCCGCCGGGTAGTCAGCCTGCTGATAAAAATGTTTTGCCTGCTGCAAGTTCGCCTGCGCCGCTTGTTTTAGTGTTAATGACATATCTACTCCCGCTGAAACACTGTTGGTCCAGGCGGTATTTCAGCGGTTTTGCGGCAGGTCGTCTTGGAAAAACCGGCTATTTTGCACAATATCGGACAATACCAGGCCAAAGGACTGGCGGATTTCATTAGCCAGATGGGCAGCGTCATAATAACCGGCCTGCAGTGCGAGCTCGGTAAAAGGCGGTGGATTCGGCGCCGCCAGAGCACGAAACACCCGCAGTAATTTTTGCCAGCGCAGGTATTTGCGCAGTGGCAAGCCGGTTTGGGCTTTAAACAGATGTAACAACCGGCCTGGTGATAACGCGACGTGCTGCGCCAGCATGTCAGCTGACAGCTGGCTCAGATCT
>CAMLNG010000304.1 GCA_946481195.1 uncultured Chromatiaceae bacterium | reverse complement strand
GCAGATAGATATTCAGTTCGCTGATTTTGTCGCTTTGCAGCAATTGCTGGCCGGCTTTGATTGGCAGATACAACTGGCGTTTGTCCAGATCCGGCACGCCGGTAGAGAAGATCCCAACCACCACCACATCTAACGCATTGAGCGCGCCTGTGCTGGTGGCGGACATCAGGCTCAGTTCACTGCCGACTTTGGCTTTTAAAATAGCCGCCAGGCCCTCACCAATCAGCAGCGGAATATTGTCGTCGCTGTTGCTGAGATAGGCCGGCGGTAATACGCCGCCTGCTTTGACTTGCAGGAACGGGCCTTTTAACTGGAATTCGCTGCCATCGACACCACTGCCGAGGAAAATCGTCGATTTTTCACCGTTGGACACCAGACCGGAAAACTGTAAGCGCGGTAATACCGCTTTGACATCGTCACGTGCCAGTAGCCGCTTTTCCAGCGCCGGGTCGCGTTGGATGCCATGTTGCAGCGGCACATCTTCGTTATCGAGAAAATAATCCGGGTGGCTTAGCGTCAGATGGCCTAAATCGCGTGCAGCTTTTTCGGCGAGCGACTGATAGGTAAACAGGGCAAAACCGGCCCCTAACAACACAGCGGTCATGGCGGCGCTGCAGACCAGCCCGGTGAACAGCGTGCGGCGGCGATGGCGCCATAAATTTAAACAGGCAGCATGCAACATGATGATTCTCCTCGGATCTGTCGACGTTCAGTGATTTAACTGGCGCGGCGTGCTGGGTTCAGCTGTTGTGGTTGATTGTCCACCAGCACGCCGTCTTTGAGGGTTAACAACCGCGAGCAGCGCTCGTAGAGCCTTGGGTCGTGGCTGGCAATTAAAAAAGTGGTGTTGGCATCACGACCAAGTTGCTGCATCAAATCAATTACTTGTGAAGCGCTGACGCCATCGAGGTTGGCTGTCGGCTCATCGGCAATCACCAGCGGGGGCGCTTTGACTAAGGCCCGGGCAATAGCAACCCGTTGTTGTTGGCCACCGGAAAGCTGGTCCGGGCGCTGAGTAGCGAACTTGCCTACGCCGACTGCCTCCAGCAGCGCCATGGCGCGCGCCCGCCGTTCGGCTTTGGCAACGCCAAGCAGGTGCAACGGATATTCGACATTTTCCAGCGCCGTCAGCACCGGCAGCAGGTTATAGCGCTGAAAGATAAAGCCTATGGCCTGGCAGCGCAGCTGGCTTAACGCTGCCGTAGCAGTAGGCACCGGCTGCTGATTTAACCAAATTTGGCCTTGTGTCGGGGTGTCGAGCAGGCCAAGCAGATTCAGCAAAGTGGATTTGCCGCTGCCGGACGGCCCGCATAACGCCACCATTTCGCCACGGCTGATGTCGGCACTGACATCTTTTAACGCCGTGTTTTGTGACAAACCGCTGCCGTAGGTTTTGCTTAAGTGTTCAAATTTCAACATGGCCTGCTCCTTGTGATCATGCACTTACTGTGCGATCTGCTGTTGCCAGGTTTTTGCCAATGCTTCGTCACCGGCTTTGCTGGCGGCTTTGGCACCACAGCTGTACAGCGCCTGCTTTGCCGGGGCAGGGGCAAAACCGAACGCCGGGCTTTGGATTTGGTTCTTCAGCAGGGCATAGCCTTCGTTAAAGCGGTTAAACAGGTCCGGCAGATTAATAAAAGTACAACCGGCAATGGTGTGAACCTGCATAGTGACAGCAGCCTGGGCGCGGTCTTGTGGGTCTAACTGGCGCAGGGCTTTATCCAGTTTACTCAGGCCTTGTTCGGCCGCTTTCATTTTGTTCCACGGCAGCATGGCGTGTTTGGCTGCCGCCGTTTCAACAGCACCCAGCATGGCCTGCAATTCCAGATTGTCCGGAGCGGCAGCGCTGGCGGTGGTTAAAGTGGCAATAGCCTGCTCATTGGCGGTTGCATCGCCCCGGACGCCCTGCTGATAAACAGACATCCAGTTATTCGCCAATGCTGGCGTGGCCAGGATCAGTGCTGAAGTCAGGAACAGTGGGCGGAAAAATAAAGTGGTCTTCATGTTGTCTCTCCTGAGTTGAGGCCGGGTGGTCATGGTGCATATAGCGGCCTGATGGAGAGACAATAAGGGCTTTGCGAACAAGCTGCAGACTGAGCTGACAGACGGGCAAAAATGGCGCTGAATGGTAAAAAGCGCTGCTGGATTGTAGTTTGGCGTCGATTTAACCGATGCCCAGATTTCTGTCTGCCATGTACGAGGCGAGAGCTCTGGCGTCAGCGTTGAGACTATTTTGCAGAGCGGTATAAACGCCGAGCTGGTCACCACTCGGGCGGTGTTGCCCCAGTTTTTCTTTTCCCTGCCACTCGGTCACGACAATCCTGAACCCAACTACAGCAGTTTGTAGCTTTTTACGGAATGAGGCGGGGAGCACAGATTGATCCTGCAATAGTGTCGGTTCATATTGAGTCAGTAAGTCTGTCATCGCCTGTGCTGTGGCGTCATCATCCAGCAGTTCTACTACACCGTATGCATGGACAGCCACATAGTTCCAGGTTGGTACCGCTGGCTTTTGTTGATACCAGTTTGGTGAGATGTAGGCATGGGGACCAAGAAAACTTACCAGTACGGGCTGGCGATCGAGTTTCTTGGTTTGGGCATTGGCTTTCGCCAGGTGACCATATAAAACACCATGAGCGCCTTCTTGACTGACCAGAGTTAAAGGCAGATGGCTGGCTTGTAAATCGGTGGTAATTAAGGTGGCAAAGCCAAATTGACGGACAAAATCAGTGATAGTGTGCTGATTGGTCATTTGCATGCCGGTAGGTGTATACATAAGTCAGGCTCCTTTGGTTGATTAAGCGGAGGCGTGCCTGGGGCTGGCATTCCCTTTTTGATAACAGGATTGTTGAACCGGCGTTACAGGGTATAAAACAGTAAGTCAGGGGATGTAACCTTTAATTGTTGGTAAATAGCATTGGCAACCTGCTGGGTGCTATCACCGTTACGTAAATTGTTATCAAAGTTCCCCCGGCTTTTGATGACTAATGTGTACTTTTCAGCAGTCGCCAGTGTAGGTTCGATATAAATTGCAAGCACACGCTGTTTATCCGAATCTTTGATACTGATTTTGATTACACCCTGCTCTTTTTCCGTGACCAGTCGTTCGCGGACCGCTGTGGCACTGATGGCTGCTTGCCATATGGTGTCGTAATGAACTTTATGGATGTAATAAGTTTGCCCACCCATACTGTCCCGATGTATATCATTTTCAGATATAGCAGAACAGCTTAGTAATATTGTTGATATTATGATAGCTGTGAGTGATTTCATTTTATTGCTCGTATTGAAAATAAATGGCTTTACCGCTTACGCAGGAAGCTGTAAGCGGAATATTGCTGAACTCTGCTCCGTATACATCTGCAGGGCCTTCTGCGATGATTTTATATTGTTTAGGGTCGCACTGCTCTTTGATTAACTGAATGGATTCGCTTCTTCTTTTTTCAATTTGCCAGCCCAGTCCGGTAGCGCAATACCTAACCTCGCCATGTGCTCCCGGGTGAATAGAGTTTATTGATTGCAACTCATTATATTTATATAGCATGTGTTGGTTTGTGTAGCATCCGCTTAATGCTGTGTTGGCAATTATTATGAGGTATATGGATTTCATTTTATTTCCTTGTGCTGTATATTTTTATTATAATTGCGATCAGATTTTTCAATAGAATGCCAATAAAGAACAGTTTGTTCATAAGGTGAGAATAAATGGATAAACTCAAAGCAATACAACTGTTCCTGCGCTTGGCTGAACTTGGCAGTATCAGCCGGGTTGCTGAAGAACAGCAGCTGGCAAAATCAATGGTAAGTACCCAGTTAAAAAAATTGGAGCAGCAATTAGGCGTACGACTTTTTCAACGTACAACACGACACTTTTCTTTGACTGCACAAGGTGAGCAATATCGGACACAGGTTCAGACCCTGCTCGGTCAAATGGAAACATTGGAAGATCAACTCAGGACAGGGCAGACTCAGCTAAGCGGAAAACTGAAAATATCAGCTTCGATGGCAATGGGTGTGACTTTTCTTGGCCGTGCTATAGCTGCGTTTCAGCAACAATATCCGCAGGTTGAATTAGATGTCCAACTAGGTGATGAGGCCGTTGATCTGGTACAGCAAGGTTTCGATTTGGCCTTGCGGGCTTCCAGTCAGCCGCTGGACTCGTTGTATGTCGGACGGCAGATCGGCAGGTTTCGGTACTACCTGTGTGCCAGCCCTGTTTATCTGGGCCAGCAAGCAGCCATTCATCAGTTAAGTGATTTACAGAAGCACAACTGTTTTGAATACAGTTATTTTCGCAGCCGAAATTTCTGGCCTATTGGGGATGGCGTCCGGATTGATGGCAAAGTCAGGGCAAATAGCACGCCATTTCTTAAAGAGCTGGTGCTGGCCGGATTAGGGCTGGCGTTGTTACCAGAGTTTGTTGCTGTGCCGGAAATTAACAATGGCCAATTAGAGGAAGTTCTGGCTGATTTACCAAGGCCATCTCTGGATTTGTATGCCCTTTATCCAGTCCGACACCATGTGCCGCTTAAAGTAGATGTGTTCATTCGTTTTATGCAAACCTGGTTGACTGAAAATGCATCAAACCAGTGGCAATGAGGGGGCTAGAAAGCAGAAAACTCCGGGCGGTTTGCAGGCCCGGAGTAAACAACGGCTATAGTTGTGCGCGGCGTTGCCGGACTGAATGATAGCCTATCCCCCAATTGTCCAGCGATACCTCTTCAATCACGACGAATGTGGTTTCAGGGTCTTTATTCAACACCTTTACCATCAGCTCGGTCGTGCCCTGGATTAGCTGTTGTTTCTGTTGATTACTGACACCTTCGTCAGTGATTTGAATGTGAATATAGGGCATTTGCCGCTCCTGTCTGTTGTTGGATCATTGCGGTCCGCTGTAACAGCCGGATCAGTAAGTCAGTATGTGGAGGTGCAGTGATGACCCGGCCTTCCAGCAATAGTGCCGGTACTGTGCTGACCTGCAGCTGTTGTACCAACGCCATGTCATCCGACATCTCTTGCTGCAGGCGGGTATCCTGCCAGCACTGTTCAAAACTGGCAGCAGGTATTCCAGCCTGCACGACCAGCTCAGTCAGCA
>CAMLNG010000303.1 GCA_946481195.1 uncultured Chromatiaceae bacterium | reverse complement strand
GTAATCGGCCAGAATGTGGGAGTCATAGCGTTTGCTTTCCACCATTTGCACCACGTGGTCATACAGTTTTGGCGGTTCAAACTGACCGTAGGCTTTTTTGCGCAGATGGAACACTGCGAGACGGGCAGCCATGTACTGGTAGTCCGGCGTTTCTTTTGAGATCAGATCCGCTGCAGCTTTGATAATAGTTTCGTGGATATCCGCAGTTTTGATGCCATCGTAAAACTGAATATGGGATTTCAGTTCAACCTGGGAGACTGACACGTTCTGCAGACCTTCTGCCGCCCAGTCAATGACGCGGTGAATTTTATCCAGGTCCAGTGGTTCGCGGGTACCGTCTCTTTTGGTTACGTATAATGGCTGATTCATTGCGAAAGAGTTCCGTCTTAGTTGTAATTTTTAGGGTTGTCGCTGACTGCTGTCAGGCTGCCTGCCCGCAAGAGAAGGGCTGTCCGGCGCCGTCAGTGGCAAAGAAACCGGAAGCACTAGATATAGGGCTAAAAGCATAACGAATCACAAGATAAGGTGGATCAAATTCGAATGCAACCCTAAAAATTTTGCAAAAACAGGCTTGATTTCTGCTATGTAAGTAGTCACTAACTTGTCAGCTGCGAGCCGTTGAACGGATCGCAGGAAGCAAGCGATCCACGCGAAAAAAATTGAATTAAATTGATCGGTTAAAAAGTAAAAAGTACTGTCTGAAAAGCAAACAGCATGCGGCCAGACGTCTGCTGAAAAGCTGAGCATGACTGCAAACAAAGGGTAAATGTCAGGTTAGCAAGATGCCCTTTGCCAAAAAGAAAAAACCGCCACTGCGGCGGTTTTTGTTAGAAAGAAGACAAACTACAAAGTCGGGGTTAGCGCCAGTAAATGGTCGACCCGGCAATCCGCGCCCCACAGCTCTGGGGTATCTGTGGCGGCGATAAAACCATAGTCAGCGATGATTGACGTCATGCCGGCCCGGTTGGCAGCTTCAATATCGCGCTCTGCATCGCCGATGTACCAGCAGTCTGCCGCAGCCACCCCCATTTTATGCGCCGCAACCCAAAGCGGCACCGGACTGGGTTTACGCTGATGCAGACTGTCACCGCCCAGCAGAATTTGGCATTGTTCCATGCCGTGCATTTGCCTGAGCATGGCCGCTGCAAGTTTATAAGGCTTGTTGGTGACAATGCCCCATGGGATTTTACGTTCTTCGAGCTGCGGTAAAAATTCATCAGCGCCACCGAACAGCTTGCTGTGCACTGTTAAATGCTGCTGATAGAAATCCAGCAACTCATTGCGTAGTTGTGTAAAAGGCAGGTCTTTAAGGGCCGCACCAAAGCCAAGCTCCAATAAGCCTTTGGCGCCGTGTGACGCAACCGGCCGGTATTGTTCTGCGGTAGCCGGAGCAAACCCATATTTAACCAGCACATGATTCAGCGCTGCGCCTAAATCATCAGCCGTGTCGACTAAAGTGCCGTCTAAATCAAATAAAACTGCCTTTGGCTGGCGCAGTATCTGACCGGTTTTTACAGAGATCAGCATGGTTTGCGCGCCACCACGAAGTAATTCACGTCGACGCCATCACCAATACGGAAGCTTTGATTCAGTGGGTTATAGTGCAGGCCGGTACAGTCGACTAACTCCAGGCCGGCTGCTTCAATAAATCGCATCAGTTCAGAAGGGCGGATAAATTTTTGAAAATCATGTGTGCCTTTGGGCACCAGTTTTAATAAATGCTCGGCGCCGAGGATGGCAAACAGGTAACTTTTGGCGGTTTTGTTCAAAGTGGAGAACACCAGCGTGGCGCCTGGTGCGGCTAAATCAGCACAGGCTTTGACAACAGAAGCGGGTGCCGGCACGTGCTCGAGCATTTCCATACAGGTCACCAGCTCAAATTGTGCCGGGTGTGCTTGCGCAAACTGTTCGGCAGTACTTTGCTGATAACGGACACTGACACCAGCTTCAAGTGCATGTAACTGTGCCACTGCCAGTGATTCTGGTGCCATGTCGATACCAGTCACTGTAGCACCGGCTTTGGCCATGCTTTCGGCCAGAATACCGCCGCCACAGCCGACATCTATTACTTGCTTACCAAACAAACCCTGCACCTGATCGCTGATGTAGCTCAGCCGGGTCGGGTTTAACTGATGCAGAGGTTTAAATTCACCGGCCGGGTCCCACCAACGTGAGGCCAGCTCATTAAATTTGTTAATTTCTGCCTGATCGACATTGGCAGGCGCGGGAGAAGTGAACTCAGTCATAAGGCTGTCCGGGAGAAATTTGCGGCCATTATAAAGGCTTAGTCTGAACACGCAATGCGCGGACAAAACCAGCCGGAAAAACTTGCCACAGATGATCATGGCATCACGGCGCTATTGTGTTAGAATCCCCGGTTCGTGGTTTGCCGAGACAACAACTACACGCAAGCCAACCCACTGATTTTAAGGGATATAACGCTTTTTATGACAAATCTGGCCAAAGAAATTGTTCCCATCAATATTGAAGAAGAATTAAAGAACTCTTATCTGGATTACGCGATGAGCGTAATCGTCGGCCGGGCGCTGCCGGATGTGCGCGACGGTTTAAAACCAGTGCATCGCCGTGTTTTATTTGCAATGAAAGAACTCGGTAACGACTGGAACAAAGCATATAAAAAGTCCGCCCGTGTTGTTGGTGACGTGATCGGTAAATACCACCCGCATGGCGACAGCGCTGTGTATGACACTATAGTCCGGATGGCTCAACCGTTTTCTCTGCGTTATATGCTGGTTGATGGCCAGGGCAACTTCGGTTCAGTCGACGGTGACTCCGCAGCCGCCATGCGTTACACCGAAGTGCGGATGGCTAAAATCACCCAGGAGCTGCTGGCTGATTTGGATAAAGAAACTGTGGATTTTGTGCCGAACTATGACGGCACTGAACAAATCCCGGCGGTGTTACCAACTAAAATCCCGAATTTATTGATCAACGGCTCCAGCGGTATCGCGGTGGGGATGGCGACCAACATTCCGCCGCACAACATTACCGAAGTCATCAATGCGTGCCTTGCGATTATTGCCAATCCGGACATCACTATCCCTGAGCTGATGGAACATATTCCAGGCCCGGATTTCCCGACTGCCGCTATTATCAACGGCCGGCGTGGTATTGAAGAGGCTTATCGCACCGGCCGCGGCAAGGTCTATATCCGCGCCAAAACCCATATCGAAACAGATGACAAAACCGGCCGTGAGTCTATTGTTGTCACAGAGATCCCTTATCAGGTCAATAAAGCGCGGCTGATTGAGAAAATCGCCGAGCTGGTGAAAGAAAAACGCATTGAAGGTATCAGTGCGCTGCGCGATGAGTCTGACAAAGACGGCATGCGCATTGTCATTGAAGTCAAACGCGGTGAATCCAGCGACGTCCTGATCAATCACCTGTACGCCAATACCCAGATGCAGACTGTGTTTGGTATTAACATGGTGGCACTGGACCAGGGCCAGCCGAAGTTACTGGGCCTCAAAGAAATTCTTGAGTGTTTTGTGCTGCACCGCCGCGAAGTGGTGACACGCCGTACAGTGTATGACCTGCGTAAAGCCCGTGACCGCGCCCATATCTTGGAAGGTCTGGCGATTGCGCTGACCAATATTGACGAAATCATCGAGCTGATTAAAAACTCGTCCAGCCCGTCAGATGCCAAAACCGGCTTAGTTTCCCGTGGCTGGAAGCTCGGTAACGTGCAGGAAATGCTGGAACGTGCCGGTGAAAGTGCCGCCCGTCCGGAATGGCTGGAAGAACACTTTGGCATCCGTGATGGCTACTACTACCTGACTGAGCAGCAGGCACAAGCGATCCTGGACTTACGTCTGCATAAACTGACCGGTCTGGAACATGAGAAAATCCTTGGCGAATACAAAGAGTTACTCGATTTAATCGCTGAGTTACTGCACATCCTGGCCAGCTCAGTCCGCCTGATGGAAGTGATTTGTGAAGAGCTGGAAGCCGCGAAGGCCCAGTATGGCGACGCCCGCCGCACCGAAATCCAGGACAATGCACTGGATATCAATATGGAAGACCTGATCGCCGAAGAAGACGTTGTCGTGACGCTGTCGCATTTAGGTTATGCCAAGTATCAGGCGCTGACTGACTATGAAGCGCAGCGCCGTGGTGGCCGCGGTAAAGCGGCAACCACAGTCAAAGACGAAGACTTTGTTGACCAGTTGCTGGTGGCGTCCACCCACGACACTATTTTGTGCTTCTCTGACCGTGGCCGCCTGTATTGGCTGAAGGTCTACCAATTACCACTGGCATCGCGTCAGGCGCGTGGTAAACCTATCGTCAACCTGTTGCCGTTGGAAGAAAACGAGCGCATCACCGCCATTCTGCCGGTGCGTGAATACGAAGAAGGCAAATTTGTCTTTATGGCAACCGCGAACGGCACCGTGAAGAAAACCGCACTGACCGAATACTCGCGTCCACGTTCAAACGGTATTATTGCCGTCAATCTGAACGAAGGCGACCAGCTGATTGGCGTGGATATCACTGACGGCAACAGCCAAATCATGCTGTTCTCCGATGACGGTAAAGTGGTGCGTTTCCACGAAGAACAAGTGCGCGGCATGGGCCGTACCGCAACAGGCGTGCGTGGGATCAAACTGCGTGAAAACGGCTCTGTGGTGTCACTGATTGTGCCGAAATCTGACGGCGCCATTCTGACGGTCACTGAAAACGGTTATGGTAAACGTACCCCGTTAGATCAGTACCCAGAGAAGAGCCGGGCAACCCAGGGCGTGGTGTCTATCAAAGTTTCAGAACGGAATGGTCTGGTGGTCGGTGCCGTACAGGTAAACGCGCTGGATGAAATCATGCTGATTTCGAACAAAGGCACATTGGTTCGCACCCGGGTGAAAGAAGTGTCACAAGTCGGCCGGAACACTGCTGGCGTGATTCTGATCCGGACTCAGGAAAATGAAAAAGTTGTCGGCGTGCAGCGCATCGACGAAATTCAGGACGCCGAGGAACTGGCTGCCGCAGAAGCGGAAGTGCAGCAACTGGACGCTCAGAACCGGGTCGATGTTGAAGTCGAGGCCGATGAGGCAGACGACTCCGAAGAGTAAAACAAAAGGCACCTGCGGGTGCCT
>CAMLNG010000302.1 GCA_946481195.1 uncultured Chromatiaceae bacterium | reverse complement strand
GCATATGGCGCTGGTGGTCACTATCGGTGCTGAACGTTATCTGTGTGATTTAGGTTTTGGTAGTTATGGCATGCGGGCGCCTGTGGCGTTATCTCAGGTGAATTTGCCGCAGCAGCAGGACTTTGACCAGTTCCGTCTGACCATGCCAACACCGGGCGATTATGTGCTGCAGGCGATGATTGATGGTAATTGGGTCAGTCAGTTTGGTTTTGATTTACATCCGGCTGAATGGATTGATTTTATGCCGGCCAATTATCTGAATTCGACCCATCCGGATACTGTGTTTGTGCAAAAACTGTTGTTGATCCGCCAACATGCGCAAGGCCGGGTCATGCTGGTGGGCCGCGAACTGAAGCAGAGTGTGGCCGGTGTGACGCAAAGCCGCGAAATCAGCGATGCTGAGTTAGCGGCGGTGCTGCAAAGTGAATTTGGTTTGGTGCAATAACCCGGCCACCAGATATCAATAAAAAAACCGCAGTTGTCTGCGGTTTTTTTATGTTGCATATCGGTTAAGTTACAAAGCTTAGTTACAAATTGAGCCGGCAGCGCACTCGCGGTGACGGGGTAATGCTTCTTTAGCTGCTTGACGTTCTGCTTCAATTTGTTGGGGTGTCCGGCAGGTTTTTTCACCAAAACGCGAACCCAGCCGGCGTTCAGTTCGACAGATATAACCGGCTTTTTCCGCCGTACCATCCGGCGCTGCGCCGCGTTTTTTCTCAATATCGTTGGCTTTCACCACGTTGGTTTTGCTGACATCTGAGTTCATTGCATTGTTGGTGCTGCCACAACCGGCGAGCAGGGCGCCAAGACTCAGCGCAATAATAGTTTTATACATGGTCTTTCTCCGTTTTTGCGCTGTAAAACTGGCGCTGATCTAAGCGAACTTGTGTGTTCCACACCATACCAGCTGGTTAATTCGCAATCAATCCTTGATGTAAAAGTTACAAATTGTAACAAATGCCGGCCTTATTGCCGCGATTGACTGATGCTGGCACGCGATAAAGCTGCTGCCGCGACCGCTGGAATTGTTTTATGCTGGGCCGATACCGCGGAAATCACGCCAATTTAAGCAGGAACACGATGAAATTCAGCAAAATAGCTATGCTCTGCAGCCTGATGGCGCTGCAGGCTCACACTGCCCATGCCGCCGATCTGAAGGCCGAAGCGCAGCGCATCGCCCAGCAATATCTGTTGGTAGACACTCATATTGATGTCCCGTACCGTTTACAGGAGCATTGGGAAGACGTCAGTCAGGCCACAGCCAAAGGTGAGTTTGATTATCCGCGGGCGAAAAAAGGCGGCCTGAATGCACCTTTTATGTCGGTGTATATTCCGGCCTCTTATGAAAAAACCGGTGGCGGCGAGTTACTGGCCAATCAGCTGATTGATTCGATGGAAGCCTTAGTCGGCCGCGCACCGGATAAATTCGCCATGGCATATCGCAGCGACGATTTAGCCGCGCAGTTTAAGCAAGGCAAAATCTCGCTGGCACTTGGCATGGAAAACGGTACGCCAATCAATGGAAAACTGGAAAACCTGCGGCATTTTTACCAGCGTGGTATTCGTTACATCACGCTGGCGCATTCTGAATCGAACCATATCGCCGATTCCAGCTACGACCTGCGCCGCCCGCACAAAGGCTTAAGCCCGTTTGGCGAGCAAGTGGTCGCTGAGATGAATAAACTCGGCATGATGATCGATATTTCGCACGTGTCCGACGCGGCTTTTTACAAAGTATTGAGTCTGACCAAAGCGCCGGTCATTGCGTCGCACTCATCGCTGCGCGCTTTTGTGCCGGGTTTTGAGCGCAATATGGACGACAAGATGATCCAGGCATTAGCGAAAAATGGTGGCGTGATCCAGATTAATTTCGGCTCGTCTTTTGTCATCAGCCAGGCCAACCAGTGGGGCCTGCAATTTAAAGCGGCGGCCAAAGCAGCCGGGAAATCGCAGGACGATGAAGCTTACCGGGCTGAATATCTGGCGAAACACCCGTATCCCTTTGCCAATGTGGAGACTGTGCTGAAACACATCGACCATGTGGTGCAGCTGGTGGGCATTGACCATGTTGGTATTGGTTCGGATTTTGACGGTGTTGGTGATTCATTGCCGGATGGCCTGAAAGATGTGTCGATGTATCCGAACCTGATCGAAGGCTTGTTAAAGCGCGGCTACAGCGAGGCGGATATTGTCAAAATTATGTCCGGCAATTTGCTGCGGGTCTGGCGCCAGGTCGAAGCTGTGGCTGCGGCCAGTCATTAAGGAATGAAGATGCTGAGCGGTATGCACCATGTGGCGCTGATCTGCAGTGATTACGCGCGTTCAAAAGCGTTTTACAGCGAGACTTTGGGCCTGCGCATTCTGGCAGAGCATTACCGTGAAGCGCGCGACAGCTGGAAGCTGGATTTACAGTTGCCGGATGGCACCCAGCTGGAGCTATTTAGCTTTCCCGGCGCACCGGAGCGGCCGAGCCGGCCTGAGGCGCAAGGCCTGCGGCATTTAAGTTTTGTCGTGGACGATGTGGCGGCGACTGTGACCTGGCTGAATAGCCGCGGCGTGGCGACAGAGCCGGTGCGGATTGACCCCTATACCGGCGCTGCTTTTACCTTTTTTCAGGACCCGGACGGTCTGCCGCTGGAGATTTACCAGCGGCAGTGACGGTGGTTATTGCGGCGTCAGGCTGGCGCCGTCTGTGGTATCGGTAGCTGATGCTGACTGGCTGCTGCGGCCGGCAAGTTGTGCTGTCGCCTGATCTGTTGTCCCCAGCGGAATCGCTGCCGCTGCTTTGTATTGATAAGCCTGGTAATCATACCCGAGCAATTCCGCCACAGTGCTGGCGACCTGGCTTTGGCTCCACGGCTGCTGCGTCTGGACTAAACCACGCGCTGGAATTTGTGGGCCTAAGGCTGCCAGCCAAATCTCGTCAGAGCCACTGACGCCATTGCCAAAGTTCTTTAACTTTTTCATATATCCGGCGATAGCCCGGCCGCTGGCATGGTGCTGCCAGCTGTTGGCACTGTCGCCGCGGCCATGGTCGGTGCTAATCAGCAAGGTCGTCTGGCCGGCGTAATATGGATCATTCTGCAGCTGTTGCCACAACTCTTTGATAAAACCGTCGGTGCGGCGAATGGCTTTTAAATATTGGTCGTATTGGCCGTCGTGGGCGAAATCATCGGTTTCGCCATAAGCGATATACAGCAGCCGCGGTTTTTTCTGCGTCAGATACTCCAGCGCAAATTGCTGGGTGAATACATCGAGCCGCACTGCCGCCCAGGGGCTTGGTGTCTGGCGTTGTAGTTGATTCAACAGTTTCAGCTGCGGCGTCAGTGGGCCCGCCATTTGTTCGTTCATTGGCGCAAAACCGGCATTGACCGGTAACTTACTGCGCTGGGTGTTGAGGATATACGGCAACACATCCCAGGAGCCAAAAGCCGCGACTTGCTTCGCCATGCCCGGTTGTTGATTCAGCCATTCCAGCACTGTGACATTAGGGTTGGCGATTTTGCCATTGCTGTTGATTGAAGGGTCCGGGTAGCCGCTTAACAGCTCGTTATATCCCGGATAAGAAAAGTGCCACGGATTACTGACTTGCATCGCCGAGCCACGCCGGCGGTCGCCGACTAACATGCCCTGACTGGCAATGGTCTGGTGGACAAAAGGCATCAGCTGCTGGGGTTTGGTTGGTAATTCCGCGAGTTGGTCGGCATGGCGGATAAACTGGCTATTGCGCAAAATCTCCGGATCGGCGCCGTGAAACACTTCCTGCCAGCGCAGGCCGTCAATACTGACCAGTACCACCTTGGGGCTTGGCACTACAGGTTGAGGCGCGGGGGCAGCTTGCACCGTTAACAGTGCAGCGCAGGCAAACAGGCAAGAGGCAGACAGCTTCAGCAACATCTTTGACTCCGGTAAGTGTGGGCTTCCCGGAACTGCAGACTACAGCGGATTTATGACAGCGCCGCGCCTCTCAGATGGCAGCGCGGTGAATCTTTGGTCACAAAACGATGACAGGAACAACTAACGCAATGTAAGCGGCGTTAGTTGTTCCCAATGCGAACTCAGTGAAAGCGACGTTGTTTGCGTGCTAAGAGGCCGGCAAGGCCAAGGATAAAGATGGTGGCACTGGCAGGTGCACTGACAGTCTCGATCTGCCAGGTGTTGCGGCCTGGTACCAATAAACTGTAATTCACAGAATCTGAGCTGCAATCGGTATCAGAGCAAATACGATTACTGATAACCAATTGTTCACTGGCCTGATTGCCCTGCGCGTTTACCGCTAACCAGTTCAACAGAGTTTTTTGATCTGGCAGCGTGACGCCCCATGTAGTGTTGCCGTGAAACAGGAAACTGCGGCGATACAGTTGGCTGTTTGTCGTCGTAATGCCGGCCGACGTTGTCGTATCAACCAGACTGCTTTCATATCGAATTGTAGCGGACACAGAATCTGAGACCGTTCCATCAGCTCTCTGATGACGATTCAATGATAATTCCAGCGAACTTTGGCCATTGTTGAAGTCACATTGGCTGGCAGAATAGGTCAGATAATTGCAGAAAAACTGAATGCCTTGATCACCGATTTGGTTGATACCACTAAATGTGGCAGAGCGATACAAATAGGTGTCTCCGTCCCAGTCAAAGGCCTGGATACCTGAGTCATTGCTAAGCTTTAGTGCATCAAAAGTTACTTGATACTGCATTGCATCAGGTTTTTCAGCCAGACTATCGATACTGACAATCCCATCATTGGAATTGGCCACAACTCTTTCAAATTGGGCGAGGCTTGCGTGAAAAGGTGATACTTGAAAATTCATCACCGCAGCATGAACGGGTTGTAATAACAAGGCTGCGAGCCCGCTGGCGAAAACTGAGTACTTCATGTTGTTTCCTGTGTGTTGTGCACGAGTGACCGGATTTCCGGTCACTGCGCCGAATTGAGCGGGGAACGCCACAGCAACAATCGAGCCAATTTCTAAGTGGTTGAAATATATAAAAATTAACTGAATGGTAAATAATAATGTAAAATAAACTGACTTTAAATGTAATGAATGTGATTAATTTGTGCTCAGCTATCTCGCTTGTTATCAGTGGTTTTACCCATTTAGGTGGCTATAGTTGTCAATCCCA
>CAMLNG010000301.1 GCA_946481195.1 uncultured Chromatiaceae bacterium | reverse complement strand
CGCTCAATAATAAAATGCATAACCAGTCCCTATTAAGACGACAAAGTACGGATCAAATTCTGGAAATCTTCTTTGATTTCGTGCGTTTCTTCTTTTAACGATTCTATCTTGCGACAAGCATGTAACACAGTGGTGTGATCACGGCCGCCAAAAGCATCACCGATCTCGGGCAGACTGTGATTCGTCAACTCTTTAGACAACGCCATAGCCATCTGCCGCGGTCTGGCAACAGAACGGGAACGGCGTTTAGACAACAGGTCTGCTACACGAATTTTGTAATACTCAGCGACTGTTTTCTGAATGTTTTCGATGGTGACCAGTTTATCTTGCAATGCCAGTAAATCACGCAGTGATTCGCGTACAAAGTCGATCGTAATAGGCCGGCCGGTGAAATTCGCATTGGCAGTGATCCGGTTTAAAGCGCCTTCCAGTTCACGCACATTCGAGCGCAACCGTTTTGCAACAAAAAAGGCAACTTCTTCCGGCAAACGGATATTATTTTCCTGTGCTTTACGCATTAGAATAGCGACCCGCGTTTCAAGCTCAGGTGGCTCAATAGCAATAGTCAGGCCCCAGCCAAACCGACTTTTCAGCCGCTCTTCGACCCCGTCAATCTCTTTTGGATAACGGTCTGATGTCAAAATGATTTGCTGGTTACCTTCAAGTAATGCATTAAATGTATGGAAAAATTCTTCCTGAGACCGGTCTTTCTTGGCGAAAAACTGAATGTCATCAATCAGCAAAGCATCGACAGAGCGGTAATAACGTTTGAATTCTTCAATCGCATTATTCTGCAGCGCTTTGACCATATCCTGAACAAAACGCTCGGAATGCATATAAATCACTTTGGCATCTGGCTTTTTGGCCAAAATACCATTGCCCACAGCGTGTAACAGGTGAGTCTTACCCAGACCGGTTCCACCATAGAGGAACAGCGGATTGTAGGCAGACCCAGGGTTGTCGGCGACCTGGCTGGCAGCAGCACGGGCTAACTGGTTCGATTTACCTTCGACAAAATTATCAAAGGTATAATTAGTACGGACGTTGCTGCGCACAATAGTTTTTGGCGCAGGTTCGGCAACCATTGCAGGTGCGGCAGCCACTGCGACCGGCGCAGCGCGACTTGGTGTCACAGCCACTGTTTTCGCTACTTTCTGGCTACTGCCCACCTCAAACCGCAGGCGAGGCGAATGATCGCCACAATAATCATGGATCAGCTCGTTAATACGATTCAGGTATTTGTCGCGGACCCAATCCAGCACAAAGCGGTTCGGTGCATACAGCGTTAAAGCATCATGTGAACTATCAGCCTGCAGCGGACGGATCCACATACTGAATTGTTGTGCCGGCAGTTCGGACTGCAGCGCTTCCAGGCAATTTTGCCAAACAGACTGATACACCATATCTCCAGCAGCCCCGAATAATTGGTATTTGACAAGGCAGGTGTTGAGGAAAGACCCGCATTATGGGCTGATCTTATCCACAACTGCAATATTGACTTTCTGAAAAAGACTCTAACCAAGAAAAAATGAGATTATATTTTTGTTTTATATAGATTTTTATCTTTTATACAATTTAATAATACCGCGAAAACTCATCGGAATTTTCTGCTATATAGCAAGGCGAATTTTAGATTCATGCACATTTTATCCCAGATTTTTGCCTTGCCTGTGGACAACTGCAAAAGATCTTGGATCTGATCGGGAAATAACCAAGGATCACATTGACAAGTACAGGCAGAGTACTTAAAATTCGCGCTCTTTTTTAAATCGCTGCGTTTTGGTACTTACTAAAACTCAGATTCAGTTAGTAATTATCGACCGGACGGACGAAGAAAATGAGCAAAAGAACCTTTCAACCAAGCGTTTTAAAACAGAAACGCAACCACGGTTTCCGTGCACGTATGGCTGACAAAAACGGCCGTGCAGTATTAGCACGTCGTCGTGCTAAAGGCCGTAAGCGCTTAACTGTCTAGTCAGTTATTTAAAGCGCTGCGTGGTCAGCTATACCTTCGGCAGGGAGTTACGTCTGTTAACTCCCGGCGAATTCGATAATGTGTTCCAGAACCCGTTCCGGGTCGCTTCCCCACTCTTCACTATCCTTTGTAAAGCCAATCAGTCCGAACATCCGCGGATTGGTCTGACGATCGCAAAAAAACGTGCTAAATTGGCCGTCCATCGGAATCGCATCAAACGTTGTGCCCGTGACAGTTTTCGTTTGCATCAGCACGAACTGCCGCCGGTTGATATGGTGCTGATGGTGAAAGGCGATATCAGTAATACTGACAACGCCGAATTACACCAGCAACTGGAGCGCTTATGGAGCAAAATCGCCCGCCAGTACAAAGCTATCCAGCCAAAATCCTGATCACAGCGATTTATGGCTATCAGCGTTGTATCAGCCCGCTGTTTCCGCCAAGCTGTCGCTTTACCCCCAGTTGTTCGCATTATGCCGTTGAAGCACTGCGACGTTTTGGTGCGATAAAAGGCAGTTGGTTAACCACCCAACGTCTATTAAAATGTCACCCCTTACATCCGGGTGGTGAAGACCCCGTTCCTGAAAAGCAAAAGAGATAAGCGCACACATGGAATCCCAACGCAGTTTATTAGTAATTGCCTTTTTGTTTGTCAGTTTTCTGCTGTGGCAAGACTGGCAAAAAGACTATGGCACAAAACCGGTAGTACCGGCTCAAACTGAGATAAGCACGTCCAGCGGCAACGCTGAACCGCAGTTATCCGCTTCAGGTCCATTAAGCAGCACCAATCAGGCTGCAGCGCCAGTTGCTACCGGCAAAGTGATTGAGGTCACGACGGATGTGTTGAATGTCCGCATCGATACCCGCGGCGGTGATATTGTTGGCCTGACGTTGCCAAAATACACACTGAGTCTGGAAGACAACACGCCTTACCCGTTAATGCGTCAGTTAAACGGCTTTAACTACACAGCACAAAGCGGTCTACTCGGTGACGGTCCGGACGAAAAACGCACGGCTAAACCTGTATATAGCGTCACACAGGACAAATTCAGCCTGACAGAAGGTCAGACTGAACTTCAGGTCAGCCTGAAACTGGAACACAACGGTCTGCAAATTGAGAAACGCTATACCTTCGCAGCCGGTAAATACGATGTACGGGTTGACTATATTGTCACCAATGCCAGCGGCGGTAGCAAAGTCATTCAACCGTATCATTATCTGGCGCAAACTATCGAGAATGGCAAAGACGGCAACATGATGATGCCGGTATACCGTGGTGGCGCATACTCCACCGCAGATCAGCGCTATGAGAAGTTTGCCTTTGACGATATGAAAGACCAAAACCTGGACCAGTCAACCAAAGGTGGTTGGGTCAGTATGCTGGAACACTATTTCGTTTCCGCCTGGGTACCGCAGGCAGAGGAACAGAATCAACTATTCAGTCTGGTCAACAACAACGAAGGCATCATCGGTGTCCGCGGCCCGCAAAGCAGTATTGCAGCTGGCGAAAGCAAAACATTGTCTGCCACTTTCTATGCGGGTCCTAAAGATCAGGCGAGTCTGGCGAAGATTGCGCATGGCCTTGATCTGACCGTCGACTACGGCTGGTTATGGTTTATCTCTCAGCCACTGTTCTGGTTGCTGCAACAAATCCACAATTTGGTTAGCAACTGGGGTTTAGCAATTATTGCCATCACATTATTGATTAAACTGGCAATGTTCCCACTGACCAAGGCGCAGTACGAAGGCATGGCCAAGATGCGTAATCTGAAGCCGAAGATTGATGAACTGCAGGCCCGTTACAAAGACGACAAGCAGAAAATGGGCCCGGCCATGATGGAACTTTACCGCAAGGAAAAAGTGAACCCTATGGGTGGTTGTCTGCCAATGCTGATTCAAATGCCAATTTTCCTGGCACTGTACTTTGTGTTTGTTGAAAGTATTGAATTACGTCAGGCGCCTTTCATCTTCTGGATCAAAGATTTATCTGTCATGGACCCATACCTGGTGCTGCCAATCATGTACATCATCAGTATGTATGCGATGCAGAAACTGACGCCTGTCACGGTAACAGACCCGATGCAGCAAAAAATTATGCTGTGGATGCCGGTAGTCTTTGGTTTGTTCTTTATCATCTTCCCAAGCGGCCTGGTGTTGTACTGGGTAGTCAGCAACCTAATCTCGCTGGCACAGATGTTATTTATCTACAAAGGCATGGAGAAAAAAGGCTTACACGTCCGTAACGCCTGATTGCTCTGTCTGAATTTGTAATGGCCGTTACACTTGTAATGGCCATTTTTTTATTCACAAAAACGAGGACTTCGGTATGTACGCAAACGATACCATCGCGGCGCAGGCAACAGCTCCGGGACGCGCCGGCGTCGGCATCATTCGGGTGTCAGGCCCACAAGCCTCCGCCATTGCGCAAGCCGTGTTGGGACGTATACCAAAAGCCCGAGTTGCAGAATATCTGCCGTTTCGCGCCGCTGACCAATCGGTGCTGGACCAGGGCATCGCGCTCTACTTCCCAGGCCCAAATTCCTTTACCGGTGAAGATGTGCTGGAACTACAAGGTCATGGTGGCCCTGTGCTGCTGGATATGCTGTTACGACGCATCTTGCAGGAATCTAACGTCCGTATCGCCCGCCCTGGTGAGTTTTCTGAACGGGCCTTTTTGAACGATAAACTGGACCTGACCCAGGCTGAAGCCATTGCCGATCTGATAGACGCCAGCAGCGAACAGGCTGCCCGTAGTGCCATGCAATCGCTGCAAGGCGAGTTTTCCCGGCAAATTCACGCATTGGTAGAGAAAGTTATCTACCTGCGGATGTATGTCGAAGCCGCTATTGATTTCCCTGACGAAGAAATTGATTTTTTATCTGATGGAAAAGTCGCCGGTGACCTCGCGGAGATTCGGGCTGATCTGACCAAAATCCAGAAACAAGCCACACAAGGCAGTATTTTGCGCGAAGGCATGAAAGTGGTGATCGCAGGGCGTCCCAACGCTGGTAAATCAAGTTTACTCAATGCTTTGGCCGGCCGCGAAGCTGCTATTGTCACAGAAATCGCCGGTACAACCCGGGACGTACTGCGTGAACATATCCATATTGACGGTATGCCACTGCATATCATCGATACTGCAGGCTTGAGTG
>CAMLNG010000300.1 GCA_946481195.1 uncultured Chromatiaceae bacterium | reverse complement strand
ACATAAAAAAAGGCAGCCAGTCTTTGGCTGCCAACAGTCGATTCACCCGACCCACGTAAAACTCGTTTCAGCAATTGCCGGCAAGCGGTTACTGCTTACCGGCTGGTCACAAATCAGCGCCCCTCAGAACTGATTCATGGTGTTATCTTTACCCGCAGCCTTTAATGCAGCTTCACCGGCAAAGTATTCTTTATGGTCATCGCCAATATCTGACCCTGACATATTCTGGTGTTTGACGCAGGCGATCCCCTGACGGATCTCCTGACGTTGCACGCCTTTGACATAACCGAGCATACCAGCGGCACCGAAGTACTCTTTGGCCAGATTGTCGGTCGACAGCGCAGCCGTGTGGTATGTTGGCAAGGTGATTAGATGGTGGAAAATACCCGCCCGTTTTGAGCCATCGGCCTGGAATGTCCGGATCCGTTCATCGGCCTCCAACGCCAGTGTGGTCGTGTCGTAATCCACACTCATCAGCTTGGCACGGTCATAAGCCGACACATCTTTCCCCTCCGCCGCCCAGGCATCAAACACCTGCTGACGGAAGTTCAGCGTCCAGTTAAAGGACGGGCTGTTGTTGTACACCAGCTTGGCGTTTGGAACCACGGCACGAATGCGGTCGACCATTTCGGCGATTTGACCAACGTGTGGTTTTTCCGTTTCAATCCACAGTAAATCGGCACCATGCTGTAGCGAGGTAATACAGTCCAGCACCACGCGATCAACACCGGAACCGGCTTTGAACTGGAACAGGCCGCTTGGCAGACGTTTTGGCTTTAACAATTTGCCATTGGCTTTGACTACCACGTCGCCATTCTGAATATCGTCGGCGCTTTGGATGTAGTCGCCATCCAGGAAGCTGTTATACAAATCGCCTAAATCGCCCGGCTCATTGGTCACAGCAATTTGTTTGGTAAGGCCTGCACCTAAAGAATCGGTGCGGGCCACGATAATGCCGTTTTCGATACCAAGCTCGAGGAAGGCGTACCGCACCGCGTTAATTTTCGCCAGGAAGTCCGCGTGTGGCACCGTGACTTTACCGTCCTGGTGACCACATTGTTTCTCGTCAGACACCTGGTTTTCAATCTGAATGGCACAGGCACCGGCTTCAATCATTTTTTTCGCCAGCAGGTAGGTCGCTTCAGCATTACCAAAGCCGGCGTCAATGTCAGCGATGATTGGCACCACATGCGTTTCAAAGTTGTCGATCTTCGCCAGAATTTCAGTCACTTTGCTTTGCTGGTCTGCCGCGCGTGCTGCATCTAATTCACGGAACAAACCGCCCAGTTCGCGGGCATCGGCTTGTTTTAAGAAGGTATACAGTTCTTCAATCAATGCCGGCACCGCCGTTTTTTCATGCATTGACTGATCAGGCTGCGGGCCGAATTCAGAGCGCAGCGCGGCGATCATCCAGCCGGACAGGTATAAATAGCGCTTTTTCGTGCTGCCAAAGTGTTTTTTGATCGCAATCAGCTTTTGCTGACCGATAAAACCGTGCCAGCAGCCTAAAGACTGGGTATAGCTGGCGCTGTCAGCATCATACTCGGCCATATCACGGCGCATGATATCGGCGGTGTACTGGGCGATATCCAAGCCGCTGTTAAATCTGTTCTGCAGTTGCATCCGGGTTGCATATTCAGCACTGATAGCATTCCAGGCGCTGCCATTGGCTTTAACACTTTGTTCCAGTTGCTGGACTTTCTGTAAGTAGGCTGACATCACTGCATCCTCATCGGGTTCGGGCTGTTAGGTTCGTTCTGTTTGCAGCTCTGCAGGTGTTGTGTGCCCTGCGCTGTTGCATTTCACTATAGGTTTCAGCAAAACGATTCATCCAGTTGATTTTTCTGATGCCCATCATTCATTATATGAATATGAAAATCGGTTTATTTGCCACCGACACCACCATTTCACGAGGGATCTGATGAATATCAGCAAAATCGACTTAAACCTGCTGGTCTATCTGGATATGTTGCTCAGGGAGAAAAATGTCACCCGGGCCGCCAACCAGCTCAATATCACCCAACCGGCGATGAGCAATGGCCTGAAACGGCTGCGGGACCTGCTGAACGACCCCATTTTGGTGAGAACCTCAGATGGCATGGTGCCAACCGAACGTGCCAAGGAACTAGCGCCTATCGTGCGTGGTGTGTTGTTAACGCTGGAAGAGACACTGCAGCCAAATAAAGAATTTGAGCCGGCACACAGCCACCGGGTATTCCGCATTATGGCCAGTGATTATGCGGCCTCCACGCTCATTCCGGCGCTGCTGAAGCGTTTACGGGCGCAGGCGCCAGGCACTTCGCTCGATATCATGACGCCCTCTGATGTCACCTTTCATGATGTTGAAAACGGCAAAGTCGATATGGCGATTAACCGCTTTGACCAGCTACCGCAGTCCTTCCACCAAAAAACCATCTGGAAAGATGCCTTTGCTTGCCTGGTGCATAAACAAAACCCGATTTTGCAGAATTTCAATTTAGATACCTATCTGAAAGGACAGCATATTTGGGTGAGTAAAACCGGCTTTGGTGTTGGCGTGGGGATGGATCCGGCAGACGTGCAGAAACTCGGTTGGGTCGACGAAGCGCTGGCGAAATTCGGCAAGCAGCGCAATATCGGTGTGTTTACCCGCAACTATCATGTGGCGATGCACTTAGCTGTGGAAACTGATCTGATCGCGACCCTGCCCTATCGCGCCGCAATGCTGTACAGGAATGACAGCAGCATGCAGGTACTTGACCCACCTTTCCCAATCCCGTCGATTGAACTGAAGATGATTTGGAGCCCTTTACTGCATCAGGATGCCAGCCATATCTGGTTGCGCCGGTTGATTGTCGAGATTGCGGAAGAATTGAGTTAGGGATATGACAGACTGGAAACTGGGGGGGCCACAGACTTCCTGTACATCACAGAAAAGCTCTGGGTACCACGTACCTGCATTTTCTGTGTACCGTACTTCCTGTACATAAAAAAAGAGGGGCGGTTGGGATGCCCCTCTTTGCTTCGGGTTACACTAAAAGCTCATACGCTGGCAGGGTCAGGAAGTCCACCAACTCATCAGCTGTGGTGATACTTAGCAATAAAGCCGCTGCTTTGTCAAAGGATTGTTGTTGCCACAAGTCTTCCCCGACTTCGCCCCGTACCACGGCACTTTCTTCAGCCAGCATACTGCTGAACAGGTCTTTGGTAATTAATTGCCCGTTTGACAATGACTTACCATGTTTTATCCATTGCCAGATCGAGGTTCTGGAGATTTCTGCTGTCGCCGCATCCTCCATCAGGCCATAAATCGGCACACAACCTTTGCCACTGATCCAGGCGGCAATATACTGCAGTGCCACGCGGATATTGGTGCGCATGCCCGCTTCAGTCCGCTCGCCTTCACTGGGTTGTAGCAGCTCGGCTGCGCTGATTGGCGCGTCCTGTTCGCGCAGCACGTGCAACTGATTCGGTTTATCGCCGAGTTTCGCATCAAACACCGCATTGGCTGTGGCAGCAAGCCCCGGATGCGCCACCCAGGTGCCATCATGACCGTTGTTGGCTTCCAATGATTTGTCCGCCGTGACTTTTTGCAAAATAGCGGCATTGGTCACCGGGTCTTTCGCCGGAATAAAAGCGGCCATGCCACCCATCGCCAATGCACCGCGTTTATGGCAGGTTTTAATCAACAGCCGCGAATAAGCGCTAAGGAATGGCTGATTCATCGTTACCACTTGCCGGTCAGGCAAAACGCGGTCTGGATGATTCTTTAAGGTCTTGATATAGCTAAAAATATAGTCCCAACGTCCACAATTCAGTGCAACGATATGGTCCTTCAGGCTATAAAGGATCTCGTCCATTTCAAATACTGCTGGCAAAGTTTCAATCAGCACAGTGGCGCGGATAAATCCAACAGGTTGCTGGAACCGCGCTTCGGTAAAGCGAAATACTTTATCCCACCAGGCTGCTTCTTTGTGGCTTTGCAGTTTGGGTAAATAATAATAAACGCCAGTACCTTTTTGCTTACGTATCTGATAGTTATGGAAGAAATACAAAGCGAAATCGACCAATGAACCCGGCACCTGAGCGCCGTCCACTTCCAGATGCCGCTCCCAAAGATGCAGACCGCGGACGCGGGCAATCAGCAATGCCGGATTGTCGCGTAGCGCATATTGTTTACCGGACTGAGGATCGCTATAGCTGATAGTGCCAAGATTCGCGTCACGCAGGTTGATTTGACCCTCTATCACCCCTTGCCAGCTGGGCGCCTGGGAATCTTCAAAGTCCGCCATAAAGACTTTCACATCAGCATTTAGTGCGTTAATGATCATTTTCCGGTCGACCGGGCCGGTGATTTCCGTGCGGCGGTCCTGTAAATCTGCCGGTATCGCGGCAACTTGCCAGTCGCTTTGGCGAATATGTGCCGTCTCCGTCAGAAAATCTGGTAAAGCGCCGGCATCAAAGCGGGCTTGAACTTGCTGGCGGGTGGCAAGCAATTGCTGCAGCTCAGGCCTGAACTCCCGGACGAGGTCGACGACAAAGCTACAGGCAGCTTCTGTCAGAATTTGCTGAAATTCCGCTGTCAACGGACCTTTAATCGTTAATCCTGCGCAAGTAGTCATCACTTGTTCCTCATATATATAGTAGGGCTGGTTCAGCTTAATGCTTAAACGCCAGCAAATACTGGACGGATAAGATGTCACAGCACCAATAAGATGTCGTTGCACTATAGGCCTGAAAACACCATCACAGGCATTAATGCCAAATATGTCTGGCATCACGGATTATTATGAGCGAGTAACAAAGACAGCATATTTTCTGGCATGACTTCTGCTAAGTAATAATACGGCTAAGCGCCGTTTCTGCTGAACGTCAAAAATTTGTCTGAGGTGTCTATGGAATTGATCATTGTGCTGCTGGTGGTGTTAGCTGTGTTGGCTGCAGTTGTCGTGAACCGCTTTATCCATCATGGTAACCCATTCCCCTTTCATAAAAGGACTCAACTGTTTACTCACGTCGAGCGGTCGTTTTTACAGTTGCTTGAACGTGCAGTAGGTGGGCAGTACAAAATAATCAACCGGGTAAAACTGGCCGATATTCTGGAGCTGAAAGATAATGCCGACAGTAAAACCCGTCGGGCAGCGCTGTT
>CAMLNG010000299.1 GCA_946481195.1 uncultured Chromatiaceae bacterium | reverse complement strand
CTGTGGCGGGGACGTGCCAGAGTTGCGGCTTTGGCCTGCTGGCGGAAAAACCAGGGGCGCATGGGATGAAGCTGATTTGCGCCAGTCGTAAATGTCAGGCCGTACAGTCAGGCTGAGCACCAAAAACAAAGGCCCGTCCGGGCCTTTGTTCATTGAGTGATTCAAACAACTAGATTTCCCAGAACTATCTGGAGCGCTCGCGCAATTTGGCCGCCATTTCAGCAACTTCCGGGAAACTGCTTTCAGGCAACAAAGCACTCAACGCACTGAACCGTTCCGACAGCTCTTTGGCAGTAGCACCACAAATGTTGATGTGGCCCATTTTACGGCCAGTGCGTTTGGTCTTGCCGTACCAGTGCAGATGACACGATGGCAGGCTCAGGACCGCTGGATTGACAAAGTCTTCTCCGAGAATATTTACCATTACCGTCGGCCGCACTAAGGCCGTGCTGCCCAGCGGCAAGCCACAGACTGCACGCAGGTGATTTTCAAACTGACAGGTATCGGCTCCTTGTTGCGTCCAGTGGCCGGAGTTATGCACACGCGGTGCAATTTCGTTGACCAGCAGCTGACCGCCAACCTGGAAAAACTCCAGCGCCAGCACACCCACATACTGCAGCTGATTCGCCACAGCGTCGAACATTTGTTTGGCTTGTTGTTGCAGCGCACTGTCTGATGGCAAGGCTAACGAAACCGACAACACACCATTGACGTGGTGATTTTCCGTCAGCGGATACACCACCGTATCGCCAAGTTCGTTGCGCGCGCCGACCAGACTGACTTCGCGGTCAAACCGGACAAACTGTTCGGCCACAATAGCCTGCGGTAAACTGTGATCTGCGCCAGCCATAAAGGCGGCAATATCAGCCCAGACTAAAGCGGCATCTTCCAGCTGCTTTAAACGCCACTGGCCTTTGCCATCGTAACCTGCTAATGCGCTTTTCAGTACCAGCGGCAGACCCAGTTCGTTAATGGCGGCCATAAACTCAGTTTCGGTCTGTACAATCCGGTAACCTGCATTCGCAACCCCGGCAGCATCGAGTAAAGCTTTCTCCTGACGGCGGTCACCACCAGCTTTAATAGCGGTGCTGTTTGGCTTGAACTTACCGCTCGCTTCGCATACAGCTTGCACTGGATAAGGGATATGTTCGAATTCTGAAGTCACAACATCTGCCGCAGCGACCGCTTGTTCCAGCGTGAGTGGATAAATTTCCCCCGTCACCGGATGTTGTACTTTGGCTGAATTCACATCATAAGCTGTGACGTGCAGATTCAGCGGCGCACCAGCCAACGCCATCATTCGGGCCAGTTGTCCGGCGCCCATCACTAATACATTCATCAGACTTCCTCAGCCGGGTTCGGGTGCGCCAGTACAGAGTCGGTTTGTTCTTTGCGGAATGCATCGATTTTAGCCATTAAGCTATCGTCACTGGTCGCCAGAATTTGCGCGGCCAATAAACCGGCGTTGGCTGCACCGGCATCACCAATCGCCAGGGTTCCAACCGCAACGCCTTTTGGCATTTGTACGATAGACAACAGCGAATCAATGCCTTTTAACGCTTTGGATTGTACTGGCACACCCAGTACTGGTAGTGAAGTGAAAGCTGCCGCCATACCTGGCAGGTGTGCCGCGCCGCCTGCGCCGGCAATAATCACTTTTAAACCGCGGCTGGCGGCGTTGCCGGCGTATTCAGCCAATAGATGCGGGGTGCGGTGTGCAGAAACGACAGTGGTTTCATAAACGATGCCGAATTTGTCTAACATATCTGCTGCGTTTTTCATGGTAGGCCAATCGGATTTGGAGCCCATAATGATACCGACTTTCATTGCTGTTTCCTCAAAACCGCCAGGTGCTGGCATAATAGGGCGCTATTATAGCCATCTGGCCGTGGCCAGGAAAATTTTTCACCAGTGTCTTCTGCAAGAAGCGCTAAACGGGAGTCGATATGTCCGTTGATAAACACGCCGTCAAAGCTTTTTTACTGCAGCTACAAGAACAGATTTGTGCTGCGCTGGAGCAATCCGATGGCGCGGCTCGTTTTGTCGAAGACAGCTGGGAGCGGGCTGAAGGCGGCGGCGGTCGCAGTCGGGTGTTAACCAAAGGCGCAGTTTTTGAGCAAGCCGGCGTGAATTTTTCCCATGTGTTTGGTGACAAAATGCCGGCATCGGCCACGGCACACCGGCCTGAATTAGCTGGCCGGCGCTTTGAAGCCATGGGCGTGTCGCTGGTGATCCACCCGAATAGTCCTTTTATCCCCACCAGCCATGCCAACGTGCGGTTTTTTATTGCAGAGAAAGAAGGTGAAGCACCGGTCTGGTGGTTTGGTGGCGGTTTTGATTTAACGCCCTTTTATCCGTTTGAAGATGATGTCCGACACTGGCACCAGGTCGCCTTTGATTGCTGTGCACCGTTCGGAGACGATGTGTATCCGAAATACAAAGCCTGGTGTGATGAATACTTTTATCTGAAGCACCGCGGCGAGACGCGGGGTGTTGGTGGTTTGTTCTTCGATGATTTGAATCAGTGGGGATTCGAGCGCAGTTTCGCTTTTATGCGTGCGGTAGGCGAAGCCTATATAAAGGCGTACCAGCCGATTGTCGAGCGCCGCAAGCAAACGCCATACACCGAAGCACAGCGTCAGTTCCAGCTGTATCGCCGCGGGCGTTATGTTGAATTTAATCTGGTATTTGACCGCGGGACTTTATTTGGTTTGCAAAGCGGCGGTCGCACCGAATCTATTCTGATGTCGATGCCGCCCCTGGTGCGCTGGGAATATGGTTTTGTGCCAGCCGAAGGTTCGGCGGAAGCGCTGTTGTATCAGCGCTATCTGCAGCCGCAGGATTGGTTGGGTCTGAATAGTTAAGGTTTTAACGCGGCCGGCCCTGTTCATCCTGGTTGATCATATGGCTGGCCAGTTGACCCA
Source organism: uncultured Chromatiaceae bacterium (assembly GCA_946481195.1). The sequence continues at coordinate 2,206 of CAMLNG010000299.1, read as the reverse complement.
GCGCTTCGCTGAGACCACCACGCAGCACCGGGTCGGTCACAACTTCAGCCAGTGCCTGGTTCATGCAAAACATCCACTGGTCGCGCAGCGTCGGGTTCACGGTAAAAGGCATATGGCGCATCCGCAGGCGGGGATGGCCGTATTTTTGTTCAAACAAACCGGGGCCGCCAAGCCAGCCTGATAGAAATTCGAAAAACTTTTGCCTGATGGTATCGAGCGGCAATGGGTGAATCGCATAGAGTTCAGCGGCTTCAGGCGCTGTCGCCATGATGTCGTAAAAGCGGTTTGCCAGACGACGGGTCGCCGCTTCGCCACCAATGAGCTGATAGGGTGTTTGTTGCGGTGTCGGGTGTGCTGGATTTTTTGGTGACAACATTTGAATTAACTTCTTGAGCATGATGGGAGCTTCTTTGTGGATCGATATGCTGTTTTTGGTCATCCGATAGGACATTCCAAATCGCCGCTGATCCATCGCTGGTTTGCCGAGCAAACCGGCCAGGTTCTGACTTATGAGGCGATTTTAGCACCGCTTGATGGCTTTGCCGACAGCTGGCAGCAGTTTGTTGCCGGAGGGGGCCGGGGCGGCAATGTGACCGTGCCTTTTAAAGAGCAGGCGTTTGCGTTAGCCCGGGTGCTGAGTACGCGTGCGCAGCTGGCCGGAGCAGTGAACACTTTATATCTGGACAGCCAACAACGACTCTGTGGTGACAATACGGATGGCGTGGGTTTGGTTGCCGACTTATTGCGTCAGGATGCGTTACTCGAAGGCGCGAATGTGCTGCTGTTAGGTGCTGGTGGCGCCAGTCGCGGGGTGATTCAGCCATTACTGGACGCAGGTGTTGCCTATATTCATCTGGCGAACCGGACTGTCAGTAAAGCTGAACAGATTGCAGCACTTTTTGATGCACGAGTCAGCGCCGGCAGTTATACCGAAGTGCCGAAACAACGCTGGCATTTAGTGATTAACGCGACGTCCAGTGGTCTGCAAGGCGACCGGCCACCATTGGATGAACAACACCTGGAATATTGCCAGTTAGCTTATGACATGTTGTACGGCAGCACACCGACGCCATTTTTGCAGTGGTGCCATCAGCAAGGTGTGCCGCAAACTTCAGACGGTTTAGGTATGCTGGTGTCGCAAGCCGCGGAAAGCTTTTATATCTGGCGTGGTGTGCGACCCGAAGTACAACCGGTACTGGCAAAATTAAGGGAGTTGCTGCGCGGATGAATCAGCAATTGATTTTTAATCACGACCATCAATTTGACGATGCCGCTGTTGCAGTGCGCTGTTCAATCTTACAAGCCGGGCTGCGTAACACTGTTTATATCCGCATGCCGGAAGGTTGGACAGCAGAAGCCTGGCTGGCACAAGTTCGCGAAGACAGCTTCTTGTGGGAAGATGAGATTGAACTGGCGCTAAAGCGGGGCAAGCTCGACGTGGATGGGAACTTGTGGCTGGATGGCGCTGGCTGAACGTCGGAGTTTAATCTTTGCTTCTATATAGTGGTGCTATGGCCTCACCACTATATAGAAAAGAGGTCGTCATTTATTCTTCTTCAGCAAGATACTCGTTTTTCAGCACAACATAGTTTTGTGCCGAAGCAGACAAAAATGCCCGCTCTGCATCATTGAGTAATCTCGCCTGTTTGACCGGACTACCGACATATAAGTAGCCACTCTGCAAGACCTTGCCTGGTGGTACTAAACTGCCGGCACCAATAATCACCTCATCTTCTACGATAGCGTCGTCCATGACGATAGCGCCCATGCCGACCAGAATACGATTGCCGAGTCGACAGCCATGCAGCATACACTTATGACCTACGGTGACATCTTCGCCAATAATCAGTGGTGAGCCATCGGCACTCTTGGCGCTGGGGCGTGATACGTGTAATACCGTGCCGTCTTGTATATTGGAACGAGCACCAATCCGGATATGGTTCACATCTCCACGCGCAGCAACCAGAGGCCAGATGCTTACATCATCCCCTAACACGATATCACCGGCTAAAACTGCGGATTCATCAACATAAACATTGGCACCCAGTACCGGACTCACACCTTTATATGCACGTATCGACATTCTAAACTCCTTATCTGCTGCGGAATTATGCGGCATTTGTGTATAAAAAACACCTTTCGCTGAAATTTCACCCGAACGATCGCAAAACCCCAACTTTTCTCAAATTTGTGCTTGCGTAAGTTT
>CAMLNG010000298.1 GCA_946481195.1 uncultured Chromatiaceae bacterium | reverse complement strand
TCTCCGCCAGTTCCTGCTCCAGCTGGCCGGCACTCCAGCCGGCATAACCCAGTGCCAGAATAAACTTTTCCGGCGCATCATCAGTGGTCAGTTGCTCCAGAATGTCTTTTGATGTGGTGATCATCAGGTCCTGATTCAGCTGCATACTGCTGGTAAAGCCGGCCTTAGGCGTATGCAGGACAAAACCGCGGTCATTTTGCACCGGGCCACCGGCACAGACTTTGCGCTTTGCCGCGTCAGAGCCGGCATCAAATTCAATTTCCAGTTGTTCGAGTAAACTTGCGACGTCGACAGACAACGGATGGTTGATGACGATACCCATAGCACCATCTTCATTATGTTCGCAGATATAAGTCACGCTGCGGCCAAACAGCGGGTCATCCAGGCTTGGCATGGCAATTAATAAATGGTTTTGCAGACTATCCATGGCGAACTCCTCAGGCTTTTTTCGCCTGTAGCAACCCTTCAATCTGATCAAACAGCATGCCGGTGACTGAAACCGGAAAAGCAGCTTCAATTTCGCGGATGCAGGTTGGGCTGGTGACGTTAATTTCGGTCAGTTTGTCACCGATAATATCCAGACCGACAAAAATAAGACCTTTGGCTTTTAACACAGGGCCAACAGCGCGGGCAATGGCCCAGTCACTTTCTGATAAAGGCCGCGCTTCGCCACGGCCACCAGCAGCCAGATTACCGCGGGTTTCGCCGCTGGCCGGGATCCGCGCCAGACAATAAGGCACAGGCTCACCATTCACCACTAATACGCGTTTATCGCCGTCGACGATCTCCGGGATAAAACGTTGTGCCATCGCATACATAGTGCCGTGCGCGGTCAGGGTTTCCAGGATCACGCTGACATTCGGATCCTGTGGTTTTAAGCGGAAAATCGATGCGCCGCCCATGCCATCCAGCGGTTTTAAAATCACATCACCTTCAGCCTGATAAAAGGCTTTTAACCGGGCGGCATCGCGACTCACCAGCGTTTTTGGTGTGTGCTGCGCAAACCAGCTGGTGTAGAGCTTTTCGTTGGCGTCGCGCAGGCTCTGAGGCTTGTTAACAATCAGCGTACCGGCATCTTCAGCCCGTTCCAGAATATAGGTCGCGTAAATAAATTCGGTATCAAACGGCGGATCTTTGCGCATCAGAATGACATCGAGATCACCCAGCGCGATGTCCTGTTCACCCTGAAATTCATACCAGCGCGCCGGATTTTGTTCAACCTGCAGCAAACGGGTGCGGGCGCGGGCCTGGCCTTCCAGCAAATACAAATCAGCCATTTCCATGTAATGCAACTGGTAACCACGGCTTTGTGCCTGTAGTAACATGGCGAAACTGGAATCTTTTTTGATATTGATGGCGCTGATAGGGTCCATCACGATGCCGAGTTTTATCAACAGCTTACTCCTTGATCAGGCGAGGTCGCCCAGTTGTAATTGCAATGCCGCGATGGCTGTCAGTGCGGCCGTCTCAGTGCGTAGTACCCGCGGTCCAAGCCGCACCGGCTGAAAACCAGCCGCAGTAGTCGCAGTTACCTCGCGGTCACTAAAACCGCCTTCGGGGCCAATCACCAGCCTGAGCTTGTTTGTTGGTATTAATTCTTTAATGGTGGCGGAGGTCCAGGGATCCAAGGTCAGTTTCAGACAATTGTCTGCTTGTGCCAGCCATTTTTCCAGCGTCACGGGCAGATGAACCGGTGGCACCACAGAGCGGCCGCTTTGTTCACAGGCACTGATGACAATTTTTTGCCATTGTTCGCGTTTTTTTTCCAGCCGCTCGGCATCGAGTTTGACACCACAACGTTCGGTAAACAGCGGGGTAATTTCACTGACCCCCAGTTCTACCGCTTTCTGAATGGCAAAATCCATCCGGTCGCCGCGTGAAATGCCCTGGCCTAAATGCAATTGCAGTGGCGATTCCACCGGATTTGCCGCCGCGCTTTGAATTTGCACCCACAGCTGCTTTTTACCAACTTCAGTGATGATAGCTGCATAGTTCTGGCCATCACCATTAAATAATTCCAGAGCTTCACCGGCCTGCATCCGCAGGACTTTACCGGCGTGGTTGGCGGCATCTTCACAAAGTGCCACGGTTTGGCCTGGCGTCAGCGTGCCGGGCTGAAATAAACGTATTGTGCGCATGAGATATGATTCGAAACTGCAAAAACTGATATGGTAGCAGTCCCTTGGCACTAAGGGTACCTACAAAGGAGTCCTCGGATGGGTGTAGAAGTAGATGTGTCGGCTGGGCCAGCAGTGCTTGCGGTGTCGCAGCTATGTAAAAGTTATGGTGCGCTGAAGGCGGTGAACAACCTCAGTTTTAGTGTCAAAGCAGGGCAGTGCTTTGGTCTGCTCGGGCCAAACGGCGCCGGCAAAACCACCACGCTGGAAATGCTTGAAGGCATTATCAAACCAGACAGCGGCGCTATTTATTATCAGGGCGAAATCGCCTCACGCCGGCATTTTCAGCAACTTGGTGTCCAGTTCCAGCAAACGGCCCTGCAGGATTTTTTAACCGTCGAAGAAACCTTACAGATGTTTGCCGCTTTTTATCCGAATCCGGCGAACATAAGCGAGCTTATTCAGCTTTGTGATCTGGCTGATTTTTTAACGCAGGACCATAAAAAATTGTCCGGCGGCCAGCGTCAGCGTCTGTTGCTGGCCCTTGCGTTGGTGAATCAGCCACAAATCTTGTTTTTAGATGAACCGACCACCGGCCTTGACCCGCATGCGCGGCGTAATTTTTGGGCGTTAATTCAGCGCATCAAACAGCAGGGCCGCACTATCATTCTGACCACGCATTATATGGACGAAGCCGAACAGCTGTGTGATGAGCTGATTATCGTCGACAAAGGCCAAATTATCGCGCAGGGGTCACCGCAGACGCTGCTCAGGCAGCATTTTGAAGGCGCTTTGCTTCAGCTACCAGATCCGGGCTTTCTGCCACATATGCCGGTGGGCCAGCAGGTCAGTGTACAAGGCGGCCAGCTGTGCATTCAGACGCCGGACGTGCAGCAAAGCATTCAGGCGCTGCTGCAACAACAAGTGCCGTTGCAGGGCTTGTTGGTGAAATCAGCGACGCTGGATGATTTGTTCCTGAAATTAACCGGCCATGCCTTAAGCGCTGTCACTACGGAGGCTGCATAATGTTTAGTTTCAGGCGTTTTATTGCGGTATTAAAAGCGCGCAATCTGGAGTTCTGGCGCGACCGGGCTGCGCTCGGCTGGAACTTATTGTTTCCGTTTTTACTGGTAGCCGGTTTTGCTTTTGTGTTCTCCGGCGCGCCCAAAGCCGAATATAAAGTCGGTGTTTTACAGCAAGGTGCACAGCTGGACAAAACCCAGCATCCGCTGCTGAACACCCGTTTTGTTGAGTTTGTGCCTTATCAGACTGAAGCGCTGGCCAAACAGCGGCTGGCGCATCATCAGATAGATTTGCTGATTGATTTGACCGCAAACCGCTATGTGGTCAATCCGGATTCAGCCAAAGGGTATCTGGTAGAAAAAATTCTGCTGCAACAGTGGCCCGGTGCCAAGCGCGAGGAAGTCACTGGCCAGGCCATTCGCTATGTCGATTTTGTGTTGCCGGGTATTTTGGGCATGAACATGATGTTTTCCTGTTTGTTTGGTGTTGGTTATGTGCTGGTGCGTTACCGGAAAAATTCGGTACTAAAACGGCTACAGGCTACGCCTTTGACGGCGCTGGAATTCGTTGGCGCTCAGGTGGTGTCGCGGTTGGTGATAGTTCTGCTGATCGCGGGAGTGGTCTTCATTAGCTGTCAGCAGCTGTTTGGCCTGATGATGCTGGGTAGTTATGTTTTGCTGTTAATGGTGGCGGCGCTTGGCGCATTGTCGATGATTGCGTTAGCGCTATTAATTGCCAGCCGGCTGCAAAGTGAAGAGCTGACCGGAGGACTGCTGAATATGACCAGCTGGCCAATGATGATTTTATCTGGCGTCTGGTTTAGCCTCGAAGGCGCGCCGGAAGCGGTCCAGTGGTTTGCACAGCTGTTTCCGCTGACACATCTGGTCAGCGCCGCGCGGGCTGTGATGCTGGATGGCGCCGGTTTTGCCGATGTCAGTGTGCAACTTGGCGTGATGGCGGCGATGAGCCTGGGGTTTTTAGCCGCAGCGGCCGCTTTGTTCCGCTGGGCTGGTGATGGCCGTTAATGCCGGCCCATTGACAATCAACCACAAAAACGCCGGAACAGCTGACTGGGCTGTTCCGGCGTTTTATTTTTACAGGGCCGGGAAAGTGTAATGCGCACCGATCCCAAGCGGAATACCCAGCGCCCAGTACAGCAACAGGAAAGCGCTCCACAGCACCAGGAAAGATACGGAAAACGGCAGCATTAGCGCAATGAGCGTGCCAATACCCGTTGTTTTCACATACTTCTGGCAAAACACCACAATCAGCGGGAAGTAGGGCATTAAAGGCGTGATGATGTTGGTCGATGAATCACCAACACGATATGCCGCTTGGGTTAAATCTGGCGACACGCCAAGCTCCATCAACATCGGTACCATAATGGCGCCAATTAGTGCCCATTTCGCTGAGGCAGAACCCACCAATAAATTGACTGACGCGGTCAGCAACACAATGCCAACCAAGGTCACCCCGAGTGGCAGCGCCAGTTCTTTCAGTGCCAATGCGCCTTTAATTGCCAGTAAAGCGCCAAGATTGGACTGACCAAAAGCATAAATAAACTGGGCGCAGAAAAACGCCATCACGATGTAATACCCCATCCCGGACATGGCTTTGCTCATGCCCTGCACAATAGCGCGATGGTTTTTCGCTGAGCCCGAGGCATAGCCATAAACCACTCCGGGAATTAAGAAAAACACAAAGATAAGCCCGACAATTGACTGCATCAGCGGCGCGGTGGCACTGGTCAACAGGCCGTCAGCACCGCGCCAGGCGGAATCCGCACCTGAAGCTGACCAAATCAATAACAAACCAGAAACCAGCATCGACAGTGTCGCGTAGCGCAGGCCTTTGCGCTCAGCATCTGTTAATGCATCCAGCTTCGGCAGATTGGCCGGGTCGCCGTCAACTTGCGTCTGTTTCAGCCGCGGTTCTATCACTCTGTCGGTCAGGAACCAGCCAACCAGAATGATTAAAGCGGCTGACGCGCTGGT